>CAZJZR010000159.1:0-7486 GCA_964550475.1 uncultured bacterium | reverse complement strand
TTGCCAGCGGTGGGGGTGCTGGATATGCTGCGGTTCCACCAGTTCACCATCGGTTGGGCGTGGTGCTCGGAATACGGTTCGGCGGAGAATCCGGAGGAGTTTCCCGCCCTCTATGCCTATTCGCCGCTGCACAACCTCAAACCCGGAACCGCTTACCCCGCAACGCTGATCATCACCGCCGATCACGACGATCGCGTCGTGCCTGCCCACAGTTTCAAGTTTGCCGCCGCCCTACAAGCTGCCCATCAGGGCGACAATCCGGTACTGATTCGGATTGAAACCAAGGCGGGACACGGAGCCGGAAAACCGACCGCTAAGGTAATTGAAGAGGCGGGCGATCGCATGGCCTTTTTGTCCCAAGTCTTGAGCATGGCACTGATTCAATAACGACTGATTAAATTGTGATCAAACCAGATGCCAAACTGTTTATTTCCAAACTGCTTACTTTGGGGCTTCACGTCTTGCCCGCAACCCGTTTGAGTTTAACAAGGTGAACAACTCTGGGTAGGCGATTTTGGCATTGTGGCGGTAGTCTAAGGGAATTTTTGGGATGACTTGAATGGCATCTATTTTTGCCCAAGCAATTGAATCCTGAATTGCTGCTAAATCCAGTGCAGTTCTGGGTTGGACAGGTTCTACCACAAGTAGGCGAGTTCCCCGATGCAGGACGATCGCGGATCGCCGCACTGCTGGATGTTGTTGGACGACACATTCCACGGCAAAGGGATAAAGTACCCCCTTTTCGTCTTCAATCCGCGCTTGACATCGCCCCATTAACCACAGCCGTCCGCTGTCATCGAAGTAACCTGCATCCCCAGTCCGGTGCCAGATGGTTTGCTCAACCTGAAATTTAATTTCCCGATCTCCCCGTCCCTGCCAATAGCTTTGCAATACATGGTCACCTGTCACCACAATTTCTCCAACTTGGTGGGGGGGTAAACAATCCCGCAGAAACGCTATCTGACTGTAGGGTGCGATGGATTGTCCCCATTGTTGAGCCAAAATTTTCACCTGAATTTCTGGAACGGGCGTGCCAACTAACAATCCCTTACCCGATCGCATGGCCATATGATCCTCTGGGCTAAAGGTGGGCAGAGGAATACTGGCGATCGGTTCTGCCTCTGCCGAACCATAGAGAATTTTAATCTCTGAGTTGGGAAACACCTGCTGCAACTGTTCTAGCAATCGCGGCATGATCGGGGCACCCCCACAGAACACTCGTTGAATGCTGGCTAAGGTGAGGTTTTGGGGCAGGGCGTAATCGATCAGGCGTTGCAGGAAACCAGGAGCTGCCACAATGCGATCGGGGCGATGGCGTTGCAATTGCCGCAAAATCGGAGCCGCTGCTAGGGTACCGGGATGGCGCAGATTCCCCTTGGGAATTAGAGTCGTCAGTCCAGAGGCCAAGTTGGGTAACACCAGCATATGCAAGGCTGCGACCTCGATCGCTCCTGCTTCTAACTGCATAGCGGGAATCAGGGCGCGATATTGCTGGAGCATGAAGCCGTGGGTGCGAAGGGCGGCTTTGGGTTCCCCGGTGCTGCCACTGGTAAAGGTGAGCAGGGCAGGTGTTTCGGGGGTACAAGGATGCATCGTCCAGTCTGGTTCCAGCCAGCGACTCTGATCCCAGGCAACAGTTCCAGGAATAGGAAAACCCACGCTAATTTTGCGAGGAATTTGGCGGAGGGCCGCAGATCGCACCATCAGACCATAGACCCGATCTTGGGCAATTAATGCTTGCGGGGGACAGAGGCGACAGCATTGTTCCAGATGTTCACGACCGGAACTGGGATCCAGCACCATCGCCATCAACCCCAGACGAAACAGGGCACCCAGGATGATGTACAGTTCCGCTGACATGGGACAAAACAACAACACGGGATCGCCAGCCTGCAACCCTTGCTGTCGCAACAAAGCAACTGTTTTGGCAATGGCAGTTTCCAATGCGGCAAAGGAAGTGCAGCGATCGCGATTCCCGCGAGTTTCCAGAATCGCAATTGCTTCAGGCCGGAGGCTGGCTTGCTGCTGTAATAAAGTCGTGATATTCATGACCTGACGACAACTGTTACAACATCTTGGCAAATAGGGCGTAGCGGCGTAACGGGTGGGCGTAGCGATCGCTAATGCAACACACGGGATTTGTCTCCTCCATCAGAGCGTGGATAACCCGACGGTAGCCCAGATGGGCGGCAATTGTATGGATTTGTTCAAACAATACCTGTCCTAGTCCGGCATACCGACGATCGGGAAACACCGCGATCGTCTTAAAAATAACCGTTTGGGCGATCTCACCTCGTTGCGGTTCCAACCAATCGGGCAAGGCGAACGCAAATCCAACAGTGTGTTCCTGGTGCTCCGCAATCCGGACTAATTCAGGTTGAATGTAGGGTAATAGAGGCTGGTATTGAGTTTGAAAGTCGGCGATCGCAATCGGTTGGTAGAGTAAATGGTGTTGAAAGCTCCGAACCGCAACCTGATAAATTCCAGCCAATTCAGAGTCTAATTGAGTCAAATCAAGGGCGCGAATGGTAACCCCCATGGCTTGTAAACGCTGCCAGACGGATTGCACCCGTGATTCCTGGTGAGTTAGATCGGTGGTGATTGCAGAATAGTAGTGTGCCAAAGGGAAAAAGCCCGCATCAACAAATTGGCAAGGCTCGGCACCGGGAAACTGTGGTTCCAGGAAAAAGGGTGGTTCGTTACCCCAATCGGTAATCAGGCGGTAGGCATTCCAGGTATTGCCATCCATCGGAGCGATCGCCATCCCACATCCCCGCTTCGCCAATTCCCGACACCCTTGCTCCAATAACACCGCCGCAACATTTTCATCCCACACCTGATAATGCCCAATCAATCCAGTTGTCCGGCCTGAATAACTGGGTGTATTGTGCCACCAGAGAGAACATTGCCCCGCGATCGCCCCGTCCCGCAGCACTTGCCAATGGGCATCTGCAACGGAATGAGTCACTTGTTGGAGTTGAAACATAGCTGAGTAGAGCAAATCAGTTGTGAAGGCTATCAGTGGTTTGATAATGAGGTTCTAACTGTCTTGAATCGTATACATTAGCCCAGATTGGAACGCTCACTAACCAGTTGAAATGCTTTTTCAATGTCTTGCTCAGTCCAACCTCTTAGCTTTAAACGATAGGCGATCTGAGCATCACTTGCCCCTCCTTCGCGACTTTTAATGATGTAGTCAAATACAGCAAGAATTTCCACTGGTAGCCGGGATCTAGCTGGGTCTAGTTGATTCCTAGAATTGCTAGGTTGCTGTAGCTTGAATAGGTAAAATAACAGTGGAATCAGTAGTGACCCTGGCCCGACTAATCCGAATGCTATAAATGTTATAAAGACCATGACAATAGTGTCTCTCCCACTGCTTGAACTTCCTGTAGAGTCTTGTGTATTTGTTCGCTGGAATGGCCGTATCACCGCTGAGGGAGTTTTAGGATTCAAGAGCATGCCAATAGCAAGTGCTAACAAAATAAATGGCAATAAAAGCAGGATCAAACAACCGAAACCTGCAAGCAAAATAACAAGCACATCTTGAGAGCTAGTCTGAGGCATAGAAAGATTTTCGATTGTGCATAATTGAATTCTTTACCAACCGGAATGCCGCTTCAATTTCAGCTTTTGCCTACCTTTTTCTTTGCAAGTGTCATTCCACATGCTCCCAATGCTCAACGTAAGATAGACAATTGAAAATGAATGAAGGTTCCCAGAACTGTGGTTTTATAATTTCGATGGTTTGGAGAAAAGTGCAGATGATGAGTAGTCAAAGAATGGGGGTAGCAGAATTAAATCGTTATCAAAAAAGGGTGGATCCGGCTATTAATGTCAGGCGGTTAATCAAGAAATAATCTGTCATTTTCATGCTTTTTCAAAAATCATAGTTTTTAAGATAAATAGTTGGCTCAAAATCGATTATCCAGTACTGTTTCCCAGTAACGGATAAAGGCAATCATTAATGCCATATATAATGGGACAGCAAACCCAATTTCGATCGGCAGATGAAACGTTGGAGTCACAATGCCTGAATAACTATGTAAGGTGTTGGCTTGATACACACGATAGCCACTGTGAATTAACCAGGCTTCTAAGGGGAAAGCGAAACTGCTAGAAATGCCAATTGCAATGCAGAAGCGCAGAGGAGCAGGTAGGTGCATGAAAAACTTACCCACCATCCCTGCCGTTGCCCCAATAACTAAAATCCATGCCCCAATCAAGATAAAACTGATGTCATGGAAAATATAAGACCAAGCTGGGAATTTTTCATTGTTTACCATTGGCTCAACCATAACTTCAAATAGGAATACGGCTATAAATGCCAGGAAAAAGCTCCGCACCCATTGACGTTTCTTGAGCGGGATTAGTGGTTGATCCAGCACAAAACTCCAGTATTTGTAGAAAGCAATGATCAAAGTCGAAAAAACCAGGGAATAGTACAGAACTTCGATCGGGACATTCCAGACAAAAATCCGTGAAAGGGACTGCAAAACTTCCGGTGAATAGGAACGAATTCCAATATTTACAACCACTGCTTCCAGCATTGGCACTGCCAAGGCTAATATAACCAGATAAACCATAAATCGTTTGGGTTCTTTCCAACCCGGTAATAGCTGATCGGTAAGTGTCACAACTGATAAGAAGAGAGCCGTCCAACCAATGGTCAAAATCCAACTAATATCGCTGTAGAGATATGCCCAGAAACCCATGTGATAGTTATGCCACATGGGCATGGTGAATAATTCAAAGGTAAACACTGCGATCGCCATGACCAAAAAGCGAAACCAGAGCCTATCTTTAATTTTGGATAACACCAAAAAGGAAACTCCTACTCCCGAAAAAATGAATAACTCAAACAGCACAATTGGGAGTGTTGACGTTTTTTCAAAGTTGCAGTTTGCCAAGATCCAAGGCAAATTCAAAGAAGAGAATGCAGTGGTTAGCATAACTTTCAGAGACTAAAATACTGTTTTAAAATGAGCTATGAGGTTGATTTTGTGCGCCTAGCACATATCAACTCAACCTTTGAAACACCCTTTAAAAACTATAGAAAAAAGACTATGGTTCTTTTCACATTTACGAGAGACAGGCACGGGACTTAAGCCCCGTATTCATCGGTTTTCAGTGTTGCTAATGATTCTGAAAACCTCTATATCTAAAGCTTCTATACGATCTTAACGGAGGCACTGACAGCATTGGGTCATGTCACAAACCGTAACGGACAGTCCCGTAATGCTGATCATCAACACCGACCACGACGATCGCATCGTCCCTGCCCCCATGGCACACCCATCCCCCAGTCATCCCCACCCCCTGCCTGACGGACTTGAGGTGCAGCGAGGCCAACAGCGGCTGCGCCTGTGGCGGCGTTGGCTGTCCCCAGCGGTGTATGTCATGGGTGGATGGGCGATCGTCTGGTTTACCATCACCAATTTTCTGCTGTCCTTGGGTGGGCATCCCCCCACCCTGGTCAATCTTTATGTCGCCGTGCCCGGTCTGTTCATGACCTATGCGGCTCTGACCCGGGTGTTTAACCAGACTCTGATTGAAGTAACGCCCACCCAGTTGGTTGTGCAACATCGGCCATTGCCCTGGGCATTGGGCAAACGCTTGGCCACCCAAGATATTCAGGGGGTGTATGGCGATTTTAAGGTGGTCTACGCCAAACAAGGACGGGTGGATGTGCAGCGGGTGATGGTGGTGCGTGCCAATGGCCGGAAGACGGTGCTGCTGTCTGGAATTGAACTGACGGAACCGCAACGAGACTTCATCGTGGCCGAGCTGTGCGGCTATTTGCAGTCGGTTTGCGGTGGTTAGCCATCCGGTATTGTGACCAATAAAGGCTAGCCATACCAATCAGAAGTATGAAGTTTTG
Organism: uncultured bacterium; assembly: GCA_964550475.1. GTDB lineage: Bacteria > Cyanobacteriota > Cyanobacteriia > CAIUCS01 > CAIUCS01 > CAIUCS01. The sequence continues at coordinate 1,605 of CAZJZR010000159.1, read as the reverse complement.
ATGAAGCGATCGCTCGCACCCATCCAAATCAGCTCACGGGTTGCAGAGCGATCGCCCACACCCCCAATCCCTTATCCACAGTCGGTTTCCATGTTTCACCTCGGCAACAGCGATCGCCGAGGTAAAGTCGTATGAGCATTCTTTTATACAAAAGTTCATATTTCTTTATAGAAGAATTAATTGGTCTGGGTCATTCTTGCCACAGTGAATGCCCTATCTGGTCAGTCTTACAGGAATTTGCCAGGGTTGACCAACCCTACACACCCACCTACCTGTAAAAATACGGTTTTCCTTCATGAAGTTTTCATGAAGACGGCTTCAGATCTCTGCACAATCTTTAGATTTGCTCTCTACACTTGCCTTGGTAACCGTTGATAGGGCTGTCTCGTTTGCAGCTCACCATGAACTGATTCGATACTTAGTATTTCTTAGCCCCCGATTACTCTTGCATTGACCATGAAAAGAAGAATGCTTACAGAGGCTCTTTTAGCCTCGTGTTGCTTGGTTTATTTCACAGGCTGTAAGCTTGGCCCCTTCCAATTGTCGGGATCTGGACAAACCGGATCTGGGACAAGTGCATCGGTCGCCCCTGGACAGGCCAGTAACAGCGGTTCCAATTGTCCACCCCCTCTGCCACCAGTAAACTCCACCGGAACCTCCGTCACCAGCTTTAGCAATCAATGCGTTGAAGTGGTTGATGTCCCTGAATCGTCACCAGGATGGTATGTCTGGCCTGTGCTGGCTGTGGGAGCAGGTTTAGCTTTAAACCGTCGGGCTAAAGGGTTGTTTAAACAAAGGGTTCTTTAGCCAAAGGATTATTTGACCATTGATGTTGCCTGTGGTTCGCACAAACAACATCAACCGTCTAGGAGACTTGCCCACCAGTCTCTTAGAGGGTCGAACTGGCTAGAGACCATCCGGATTCTGCTCAGAGGGTGTTTGAGCCGTGTTGCTCACGATGTGGCTATCTGTGGGAATTCCCCCAAGCCCTGCTCGGTTCCCCGCTTCATGACCGAGGTCATTACCAAGGGAATTCCCAGATCGCCGCCACCCCAACTTCCGCGCAACCCGCATAGAATTGAGATACGGTACCGCTTATTGATTAGCCCTCACCCTTACCATGTCTCACGACCCCCTTGAAAATGAACACCTAAACCGTCTGCGGCTGTTTTTTTGTTTATTGCCTGTTGTGGGGTTTGTACCGGCATTGTGGACGCTGTACCGCCAACCCAGCGATCGCACCCAGCAACGGGTCAGCCGTTTGGCGATCGCCCTTACACTGGTGTGGCTGTCTAGCTCGGTGATGGTAGGCGCGGGAGCAAGTAGCTCAGAAACCTTACAGTTACCGCTATTGCTAACCGGAACGGTAATTACATCCGGTTATTTTCTGGCTAGTTTTTGGTTAATGGTGCAGGTGTGGCGGCGCAAACGTCCTTGGTTACCGGGTATCGGTGAATTGGGCGATCGCTTACCCTAGCCACGAGTGACTGATCGGCGTTGCGGAATTTAGGGATGAGCTAAGAGTTGGATGAATTGAAACGAAGTTTCAATGTAACTATTCAGGTTGATCAACGCTTGATTGCTCGATCTAAAAGGGTTGGGAAA
>CAZJZR010000158.1:0-7521 GCA_964550475.1 uncultured bacterium | reverse complement strand
ACACCCTCAAGCGCAGTCTGATCGCGCTAGAAGGTAAGATTTCTGAAGCCAAGACTAAGAAGGATATGCTCAAAGCCCGTGCCAGCGCGGCCAAGGCTCAGGAGCAACTCCAATCCACCGTTGGCAAAATTGGCACCAGCAGCGCCATGGCCGCTTTTGAGCGGATGGAAGAGAAAGTGCTGCAAATGGAAGCGCGTTCCCAAGCCGCCGCAGAATTGGCCGGAGCCGATTTGGAGAGCCAATTTGCCCAACTGGAATCTGGTAGTGATGTGGATGCTGAATTGGCAGCCATGAAGGCGCAACTACTCGGCGGCAGTTCCGTAAACCAAGCCCAATTACCCGCCTCCAGCACCACCATTCCCAGAGATGCCGCCGTCGATGCAGAGTTAGAAGCTCTGAAATCGCAATTGGACCAACTCTAAGGGATCTGCAAATAAATAAAATACCCAGCGTAGGATGCGTTAGGCTTCAGCCGTAACGCATCATCTTTAGACTATGGGTACTTTATTTTTACGCTCCTCCCTAATCCTGTAATGCTGACATAGCACTCCCAACTGCGTTAGGAACAACGCTAGTTATTTAACTTGCTTATTCAACTTGCTGAACAAGGGGCTTAAGCCCCTTGTTGATCATTAACCTTATGATCAATGATCATAAGGTTTTAACGTCTTTCAGTTGATTGAGAACTGATGTACGTAGTGGCTTGAGTCATGTGAGTTCATGCTCACATCACCCAAACCACTAGCCACTGAGGATCTTGCGCTCATCTGCTGCACCTCATAGATATGAACCTCATAGATATGAAAAGTGTCATAATGAAAGAAAAACTATTGAACTGGCTTAACACCGCACTCGTCGCTAATTTCTTTTTTGTAATTTTGAGTTTTCTGTGGTTTGCTGCTGCTGTCACTGGACGGTCAATGGGCATTCCTTTAGGATTAGACCTATGGCATCGGTTGTGGGAACCAGTTTTTACTCCTGCGATCGGCATTCTAATGGGTGGTGCCCTCCTGACTGGAATCACCAACCAAATTATCAAGCGGTTGAATGCTAAACCCATCCATCCCGACCAATGATCTGCATCAATTGATCTGCATCTGATCTGCATCAATGAACCCGGCAACACCTCAAAAGGTCAAAGTAAAACCGCATAAATCGCGTGTCAAATTGCCGTGGTTGTCTTTACTGCTGTTATTGACCACCTACACCATCTTTGGATGGATCGTGTTCAATTCCTCCACCCTCCAAAAAGCCATTCCCCTCACCATCACCCTCACGCTTTTAATCACCAGTGCCCTCACCTCACCGCTGAAAAACTCTCGACGCTTAATTACTCGTTGGTTTAAGACAGACATTGGCACCTTTATCACGATTACCTTAGCTGCATTTTTAGGGGTCGTGTTATTAACTTGGTTTCATATCTTTACCAGCACATTGATTTTGTTATGTGCCGAGGCTTTAGCCCGTTTGGATTTACAAACCTGCGGCATTACAGAATCAAAAGCATTTTTCCTCTTAATTAGCTTTGCTGGAACCGGCTTGGCCATTGGTTGGCTAGCGAGCCATTACGATATTGTCATGATTAAGCATTTCTTAGAGGTGCTCGCCCATCTCTTACCGCATATCTGAAGTTGGGGGACTGGCGGTTGAAACCGCGTCTATAGGAAGCAAGTCCGCCTGCGTGGACTCTAGAAAGTAGCCTATTCTGTGGGTCAGAAATTTGCGTAGGCAGGTTATAGAAACCTTTGATTTTCTTCAGTCCGCGTAGGCGGACTATAGCCCGTTGGGCAATAGCCTTCGGCATAGCTGCGCTAGTGTTCACGTAGTCGCGGTTGTAACCGCCAGACACTTTTCAGGCGTTGCTGAATTTAGGGATGAGCTAAGAGTTGGATGAATTGAAACGAAGTTTCAATTCATCCTGCTATTCAGCAACACCACACTTTTCAAACACCCTCTCACTACGATTGTTCATTCGACAAAGTTCATTTGACGACAAAAACGTAACCGTTCACTCCCCGTCAGGGGAGGAAGCAGCGGGCGTAGACCGCAACTCTTTTCCCACGGGGGGATGTGAACGGTTACTATTGTGCAGTTCTCGACAATAGGAAAGTGCCCATACCCAAGCCAATAAAAATGGGAATCCAAGCGGACAAAAAGGGCGTTAGGGTGCCGATCTGACCTAACGCTTCACAAATAAACATCAACAAATAAGCCCCAAAAATCACCAAAACGCTGATCCCAAAGCTAGTCGCTTTTCCGGTGCGCTGTGGTTTCGCACCCATAGACGCACCTACCAAACCAAACACCAAGCAAATAAACGGAAAAGCGTAACGTTGTTGAATATGAATTTGTAACCGGATGATTTTGCGCTCATCACCACTGTTCCGGACTAATTTGAGGTTTTCCTGGGACTGAGCAATATTCATTTCAAACAAGTGCCGTCCTCGGTTAGCCAAATCCAGTGGCGCACGGGGTAACATCAATCGCTGATGTTGGAACCGCAAAATGTTGCGATATGACCCATCGGGAGAGACGAGGTAAATTGTGCCATTAAAGAAATCCCATACCTTTTCATTGGGATTCCATCGGGCAGCTTCGGCGGTGACAATTTGGTTGAGTCCATCCTGAGAAAAGTCCAAAATTGTCAACCCTTTCATTTCTGACCCGTCAAACCGTCGAGAGTAGAAAAGCCGGGTTAATTCCTGTTCCGTTCGCCCTCGTTGAATGACCTCAGCAAATTCTTGGTAGAGAATATCCCGTTCCTGATAGGAGGGTTTTTCATCCTTCAAGGCTTTTTCTAAGGTAATAGCGGCTTGGTAGTTGGCGGCTGGGACGACCATTTCGTTGAAGGCGAACGCGATCGCCCCCACCAATAAACTCAACAAAATGGCGGGGACAATCAGCCGATAGATGCTCACCCCGCTGCTACGGAGGGCAATCAATTCGCTATCGCTGGAGAGACGGCTGTAGGTCATCAACGTGGCCAACATCACCGACATGGGAAAGGCCACGACGACAAAATCTGGCACTTTCAACAAAAAGATTTGGATCGCGATATCTAGCCCTAGTCCCGCGTCGGTGATTTGGCGCACCAAATCAAACACCACCCCGATCGCCACCCCTAGGGATGAAAAAATGCCGACTCCAAACAGAAACGGCACAATCAGTTCCTGGAGCAAGTAGCGATCCATCACCGATAATTTGCCACCGGGAAAGATGGAACCGAAGAAAGGAAACAGAGGTCTAGGGATGGCGCGATCGCTCATGGAAAGAGGGAGTAGGGAATGGAGTCTGGGATTCGCAGGGTCTTTAAACGCTAAAAAGTTTCGCAAAGTTGCCAAGGCTAAGTCTGAGCTGTTGGGCTTTACCGATGGAAACTATCACCGAGGTAGTATTGACGGACGAGAGGATTGTCGTAGAGTTCGTCGGCACTACCAGAGGCGAGGATTTCCCCATCCCGCATAATGTAGGCGCGATCGGTGATGGCGAGGGTTTCACGGACGTTGTGGTCGGTAATCAGAATACCGATGCCGCGATCGCGCAAGCGGGCAACAATTTTCTGGATTTCGGCGATGGCGATCGGGTCAACCCCTGCGAAAGGCTCATCTAACAACAGAAAATTAGGGCCACTGGGGCCACTCGCCAATGCCCGTGCCAACTCCGTGCGGCGGCGTTCTCCACCTGATACATAGCCCCCCTTGGTCTGCGCTACTTTTTGTAATTGGAACTCATCCAACAAAAAGCGAACACGTTGCTTCCACTCAGAACGGGGCACCTGAGTTTGCTGCAATACCAATAAAATATTTTCCCGCACGGTCAAGTTACGGAATATGCTAGGTTCCTGTGCTAGATAACCAATTCCCAACCGGGCACGCTGGTGAATCGGCAATTTAGTAATGTCGAAATCATTTAACCAAACCGTGCCCTGGTCGGGTTTCTCTAACCCAGTCGTCATGTAGAACGTAGTCGTTTTTCCCGCTCCGTTTGGCCCTAACAGACCAACAACTTCTCCCTGTCCGACCGAGAGACTGACCCGACTGACGACTTTACGACGACCGTAGGATTTAGAAACATTGTCCAACAAAATTTTCAATGGTTGTTCGTCCATCCTGGCAAGTGGATGACTAGATGGATGGGAACGAGCCTGATTCAACAGCGAGGGATGCATTCAGGTTAGCGAGGTGGAGTAGATGGAGTAGAACTAAACGGAGCCTTGAAAGCTGGTTTGGGATTAAACACGGGCGGTTCCGGTGCCACTGGGGTTGCTTGCGGATCGGAAACGATGTAAATGGATTCTACTTGCCGTGATGGTTGAGGAGTCGCGACAAAACGGCCTTCTTCGACCAAATAGGTCACCGTTTCGCCTCGCAAACTATTCCCTTGCTGAATCACATAGACATTACCAGTCAAGACAATTTTGCCTTCTCGACTGAAATACTGAGCCTGAGCTGCCGTAGCCTGGATTTGCCGTGCAGGATAGAGAATTTGCACGTTACCGCGAGCCGTTACCACGCCCGTTTTAGCATTGGCTTCTTGGATGTCGGCGCGGAGGGTGAGGGCACGTCCAGCAGCGGGAGCTTTGGGTTCAATGTTTTGCGCCACTGCCGACGAACGAGAGCCAATGGGAAGCATGGTTGCCCAAGCAACTGGGGCAGTTAACGCGACTCCCAGCAGGCAACGGTAAAGTAAGGGGAATTGGGTGGCTGGCATGACCAATAGGGTAAAGAATCAATATAAAGACTATAGTTTGTCAACAGTTTGTCAACAATCTGTCAATAGGCTGTCAACGCACGAGTAGATAATCTAGATCATCAATCCGAAGCCTGGTTTTATCGGAATAGTGGTTACGGAATAGTGGTGATATTTATCGCCATTTGCAATGTGGGTATGACTCACACCACTCAAGCTTCTACCCAGCGGAGACCTTGCGCTAAGTGGATATTAACGCCAACTGGTGCTAACCCGGATTAGCTGCCAATGATGGCTAGGTTTGGAGTGGCTGCCACAACCGATTTTTTTAGCCAATTCATTGCTAGATTACCCATGGCTGGATAAATTCTATCTGATTGGATAATGATCGGTTGAGATTTATATCACTATAGATATGCGAGATATGCGTAGATGGTCAGAATTTTGCATCAACGCCAGTGGATTTTACCTGGATGGGATTTTACCTGGATGTTGTATGGTGCAAATCCGCTGTGCGATCGGATTGATTCGGCTTGATGCAGTGTCCATGCAATCTACTTCCATTCAATCTACTGTGGAATGACCTGATATCGGTGAATCTGGGGGATGAATTGAGTCAGATTTAACTCAGACTGGGTTGGTTCTGGGTTGGTCTGGGATAATCCGGCTTCCTGTAAGCAAGCCAGCAAGGTGCCACTGTCCTCAACCAGTTGGGCGATATCTAAGTCAAAGTAGGTGGGACGGTAGTGCCAAAGGCGACGACTGCCTTCACCCAGTAAGATGACGGCTCCCCGGTGGTTCTGGTTTCCTAAATGATAGAGGGCTACAGCAATTTGGAGAATCCCTTGGTAGAAGGTGCGTTGTGGTTCGGCGGCTTCCATCCACAGGTTTTCTAAGATGTCATGACAATCGTAAAATTCCTGCTGATTAAACTGGTCGATCGCCTGCCAAAATTCTGCTGGGATATCGTCATCCATGCCAGTTCACGGGTTGATTGATCTTATTCATCTTATTGAGCTTGGCGTTGGTTTAATCGCCCATGGGGCAAACTCACGCTGATCCTAGTCTACCTGGATTATTTGACCGGATGCCGCCCGCAGTAAACGGTCTGCGATCGCCAATCCCAGTCCAGTGGTGGGCAGACTGGGACTGAGAATTACGTCCACACCTTGACGATCCAGTTGGCGTAGTCCGGCAAATAAGCCATGGGCAATTTGGTCGAGTTGCTCGGCGAGACCCAGGGAGAGAATGATCACTCGTGGATCAGCGTTTTGGTGAGCATACTGGTTCACCCACTCGGTTAAGGCGGCGCGATCGCCCTCGACACAGAGGATGCCGACGGATTGACCTGCCCGCAGCCGTTGAGCCGCGATCGCCTGGATTTCTCCTAAAACTGCTGCGGTTGATCCGGCAAATAGCAGGAATTCGGCTTGGGGGGAATAGTGTTTGCTAAAGAGTCCGGGGGATTTGAGGGCAATATTGTGGGGGTGTTGATAGCGGCTTGCCAATTCTAGGTTGGGGATTACGGCTTGCAATTGCTCGTAGCTGATGCCACCGGGACGCAGTAAGGTGGGCACTGGGCTAGTTAAATCAATAATGGTGGACTCGACACCAATGGCCGTACTGCCTCCATCCAAGACCAGATCGACCCGCCCTGCTAAATCGTCGATCACATGGGCGGCGGCAGTGGGGCTGGGACGGTTGGAACGGTTGGCACTGGGAGCCGCGATCGCCACACTAGACGCTTGCAATAGGGCGATCGCCACCGGATGGGCAGGCACCCGCACGGCCACCGTATCCTGTCCAGCCGCCACAATTGCCGGAATAATATCTCGTTTAGGCAAGACTAAGGTCAACGCCCCTGGCCAAAATTGTGTTGCCAACTGCCAGGCCAAAGCAGACGGTTCTGCAATGGTGTCCAATTGCGCTGGCACAGCGATGTGGACAATTAAGGGATTAGTGGCGGGTCTGCCTTTGGCGGCAAAGATTTTGGCGACGGCATCGGCATCAAAGGCATTGGCTCCCAACCCGTACACGGTCTCGGTGGGAAAGGCCACTAAACCGCCAGCTTGAATCTGGGCAGCGGCGGTCGCAATGGCAACCGGATCGGGGGCGGTGGGAGAAACCGATAAAACGTGGGTACGCAGCGTTGCAGGGGTCAAAAGATGAATAACAGCCGAATCAGGATAGACGAGTCAAACCAAATCAAAGGATCTGTTCCGCAGTGAGTTAAAGGGCTGCTCAGCGATCGCAGCTATAAAACCGTCCTGCCCACGCCAGACCACTGGCTAAAACCACTCCGGGCACTGCCAGCACTAACGACCAAGGAGAGCGAATTCCCCAGGTTTCTAGGTCGTATTGGTTGCTGCGAGAGATACACGCTTGGCTAGGAGCGGCATATAGCCAAAGGCCACCGGCGATCTCCAAGGTGGACAACATTATCATCCCGATCAACTTCGAGTTGGCTGGCTGGCGGCAGAGGGAATGGGGCGATCGCATAATCACACTCCTAGCAGCATGGGTTTGGATAAAAATTGGATAAAGGGTTGCGATAACGCAGTTGAGAGGGTGTTTGAAAAGTGTCTGGCGGTTAAAACCGCGACTAGGTGAACAAAGTCCGCCTACGCGGACTGAAGAAAATCAAGGGTTTCCATAACCTGCGTAGGCAGGTTTTGTCCGTATAGCCGCGACTTGAGTCGCCAGGGATACATCCAATAGGACTTTTAAAACACCCTCTGAGTGAACCCAAGTGAACTCAATTCAATTCAAATGAATCCACCAGTCTAGACAACCAGTGTAACCAATTCGTCAGCAGTTGGCATAATCCAGCGA
>CAZJZR010000157.1:0-7527 GCA_964550475.1 uncultured bacterium | reverse complement strand
TGTGAAGAGGGTGTGGGGTGTGGGGTGTGGGGTGTGGCGTACAGTATGGGGTAAATTCTGGTCTGCTATTCATCCCTGGTTCACCACGCGCCACTCACCACTCACCACGCGCCACTCACCACTTCTCTTCCTCCTCACCCTCAGCCTCATCCTCTGGGGTCACAGCGGCGATCGCAGCCTTGCCCAATCGTCCCCCTCGACCAGTCCGATCGCGCAGGTGCAAACCGCTCAACTTGGAGCTGAGGAGGCATTGCAACGGGGACGCACCGCCTTTGCGGCTGGACAATTTGCAGACGCAGCCACCCTTTGGCAACAGGCGGCGACAGCGTTTGCAGCACAATCACAGCCGATTAACCAAGCGATGGCTTTGAGTAATCTGGCGTTGGCGCGGCAAGAGTTGGGACAAATCACCGAAGCGGAACAGGCGATCGCCACCAGCCTGTCACTGTTGGGTGTGTCCCCCAATGCCACCAACCTGCCCAATTTAACCGGAGAACCGTTGCGCGTATTGGCACAGGCATTGAATACGCGCGGCAGTTTGTTGTTTAGCCAAGGCAAACCCGACCCTGCCCTCACCGCTTGGCAGCAGGCATACCGCGCCTATCGCGGCAGCGGCGATCAACTGGGAGCCATCCGTAACTTGATTAACCAAGCCCAAGCCATGCGGTCGTTGGGGTTGGCGCGACGGGCATTGGATACGCTCAATCAAGTCACCCAACTGCTCAAAGCCGAACCGGACTCCCTAGAAAAGGCGGTGGCTCTGCGGAATTTGGGCACGACTCTACGCGGCGTGGGTGAAGGGCAACAGTCGCAGCAGGTGTTGGAGCAGGCGTTGGCGATCGCCCGTCAGCGCAACGATGGCAACGAACAAGCGGTGATTTTGTTTAACTTGGGCAATACGGTGCGGGCAATGCAGCAATTGGATGCCGCCCTATCGTTTTACCAACAGGCCGCCAGTTTAACCACTAATCCGCTCGTCCAAATTCAAGCCCAACTCAACCAACTGAGTTTGCTGCTGCAATTGCAACAACGGTCGGCAGCCCTGCGGTTAGTTCCCATCATCCAAGTCCAAGTGGATACGCTGCCCCCCAGCCACACGGCCATTTTTGCTCGGATTAATCTGGCGCAAACGTTGTTGAAGTTGGATCAGAGTTCCGGCAACCCGCGATCGCGCCCCCAAGTGTTGACTCCCGCCAAACTGTTAGCCGAGGCGGTGCGACAGGCAAAAGCGTTGGGCGATCGCCGTTCCGAATCTTACGGTTTGGGTTATCTGGGTAATCTGTACGAGCAAACCCGCCAATGGTCAGAAGCCCAACGCCTCACCGAACAAGCTCTGATCGTCGCCCAATCGATTAACGCCTTAGACATTGCCTACCAGTGGCAGTGGCAATTGGGACGGTTGCACAATGCCCAAAGCAATTACCCAGAGGCGATTACCAACTACAACGAAGCCGTCAGTAGCCTGCAAGCCCTCCGCGCCGATTTGGTCTCCATCAGCACCGACGTGCAGTTTTCCTTCCGAGAAGGAATTGAGCCAGTGTATCGGCAGTTGGTGGGGTTATTGTTGCAAGACCCGCCACCCAACGCCGCGCCCGAACTCCGCACGCCAGAACAACGGCAGCAAAACCTGACCCGCGCCCGCGATGTAATTGAGTCGTTGCAGTTAGCCGAGTTGGAAAATTTCTTCCAAGAGTCCTGTCTGCAAGGGGATCCCATCCAAGTCGATACCATCGATCCCACGGCAGCGGTGTTTTATCCAATTATTTTGAGCGATCGCCTAGAGGTGATCCTCAGCCTCCCCGGCCAACCGCTGAAACACTACGCCACCACCATCCGCGATACGGAAGTCAACCGCATCGGCACCCAATTACAACAAAGCTTTACCCCCGTCGCCTCCACGCCCTTTCGCCTGCGCCTGTCCAAACAGGTCTACGACTGGTTAATTGCTCCCGCTGCCGCCGATTTAGCCGCCAGTAAGGTGGAAACGTTGGTGTTTGCGTTGGATGGGGTGTTGCGAAACCTGCCAATGGCCGCGCTGTACGATGGTCAGAAGTATTTGCTGGAGTCCTATAACATTGCCCTTACCCCTGGGCTGCGGTTGTTGGGGCCTCGACCACTGGGCAAACAAAACCTGAAAATTTTGATCGGAGCCTTAACCGAAGCCCGTCAAGGCTTTACCGCTCTGCCAGCCGTTGGCCCGGAGATTGCCAATATTCAGCAGTCCGTCCCCGCCGATGTGTTGCTGAACGAGCAACTGACGGAGCAAAATCTCTCCGATCGCCTCACAGCCGTTCCGTTCCCGCTGATTCACCTCGCCACCCATGGCCAATTTAGCTCCAGTGCCGACAATACATTCATCCTCACCTGGGACGGTCGGATTAATGTCAAAGAGTTGAACACGATTTTGAGATCGCGATCGCTGACGAATCTGCAACAGCTAGAGTTGCTAGTGTTGAGTGCCTGCCAAACCGCCTCTGGCGATACCCGTGCCGCGCTGGGATTGGCAGGTGTAGCTGTCCGTTCCGGTGCCCGCAGTACGGTCGCCTCCCTCTGGCCCGTCAACGACGAAGCCGCCTCCGCCACCATGGCGAATTTCTATCAAGAGTTGCTGCAACCAGGGGTGAAAAAAGCCGAAGCCCTGCGCCGCGCCCAGTTAAAGCTGCTGAAGGATCGGGAATTCAACAGTCCCTACTATTGGGCACCGTTTGTGGTGGTGGGGAATTGGTTGTGAGGGGTGGATAAAAGTGGATGGTGGATAGTGAATGGTGGATAGTGAATGGTGGATGGGTTAGGATGACTGACTCAGACTCATGAATCTTAATTCTGTGGTAACTGAACGCCCTATGCGAGATGATTTTCCACACCAAGTTAAGGAAACATTGGCAAAGCGTGTTGGCTGTCGATGTTCTAATCCTGGCTGTAAAAAATTAACGAGTGGGCCACACGAAGATCCGACAAAAGTGGTCAATATTGGCGTTGCAGCTCACATTACCGCAGCAGCTCCGGGTGGAAAACGCTATGATCCGACTCTTTCTCCACAAGAGAGAAAGTCGATCAACAATGGGATTTGGTTGTGCCAGAATTGCGGCAAATTGATTGACAGTGATGAACAGAAATACCCTGTGTCTTTATTGCGGCAATGGAAACAGGATGCTGAACAAAAAGCAACGGCAGAACTTGAAACAAAGAATGGCCGAATTTCCGCTAGTACATCACGGGCAAGATTCCAAGACTATCTGCAAGCCCTAATTGATCAAACACCATGTTGGTGGTTGGATGAAATTAATGAATTGACTTGGTATGAGTTTGAGCTATTCACAAAGGTAAAAGAGCCAGATGCGAAGGTAAACGATCTTTCTAACGAAATATTGAGGCCAATCTTAGCAGCTATTGAGAACGGCAAGAATCAATCAATCCTAATTACAGGTGAACCAGGAACAGGCAAATCTACTCTACTAGAAAGACTGGCAAAAGATGCTGCGAGAACAGCTCAGCAAGATGATAATGCCCCGATACCGATTTTAATAAAATTGAAAGATTACGAAACATCGGGTGAATGTTCTGGAATTAGAGGGTTTACTCAAGCTAGCTTGAAATCGCATGATCCATCATTCAGTGATGTAGAGATTGACGAATTACTGCAATCTAAACAAGTTTTATTTTTGATTGATGGCTGGAATGAATTATCTGATAGTAAAGCCAAAGAAATTATCAAAAGCTCTTTTAAGCCATATTTAGTAATTGCTACTAGTCGTTATGTTGACGATTACTGGCAGATTCAACAAAGGTTTGAAATTCAGCCTTTATCTACTACTGAAGTGGATAAATTCTTTAGCCAGCGATTACCAAATGCTGAACGATATCAATTGCAAATCTTGATTGATCGTGTCCAAGATTTTGGCCAAACCCCATTAATGGTATGGATGCTGTATAGCATTTTCAAATCAACTGATGCTATGCCATCAACTCGTGGAGAAACCTATTATCAATTTACAAAGCTTTATGAAAAACGCGCCAAAGCAGGGATTGATTTAACTAACACTCGGTCAGCATTAGGGCTATTAGCATTTCAGATGATGCAATCTCGAAATCCTGATGATCCGACCGATTTTTCTCTTAATATTTCTGAGTTTGACGCAATTAGAATCGTTGGTTCAGAAATCCAACTGGATAAACTCAAAAATCATTTATTGAGATGGAAAGGGAAGGGAAACTCTAAGATCTCGTTTTGTCATCAGTCTCTTCAAGAATATTATGCTGCTGAACAGTTGCGAGAACAGTTAATCGAACATCCAGAGTGGCTTGAGAAACAACCTGGAGACGAATATACATATTTCCAACGCGCCTATCTGAATTATTTGAAGTGGACAGAGCCAATAGCTCTGCTCTTAGGATTACTCAGTGATCCGAAAATCGTTATTGCCCTTGTCAACCAGGCATTAGAAGTAGATTGGCGAGTGGGTGCACGGCTGGCAGGTGAGGTATCGTTAGATTTTCAGCCACAACTGGTTTCTATAGTAGAGTCATTACCAGTTCCAGATTGGTTGACGGTCGAGCTTTTAGGTGTAACAAGATCAGACTCTGCAAAACCCTTACTAGCTAAATTTATTAGCCATCAAAACATTGAACTAGTGGAGAAAGCTACAAGTTTCATAGGCAAGACGACTGATCAAACACTGATTAATTCCTTGACTCTTCGTTTGGAAAAAATTGATTTAGAATTCTTTTCTCAGAAGAGTTTTGGAGGAGAAGATACACTTGGAAGAGTTTGGTCATTACACGTTAAAGCTTTAGCCAATCTAGTCCCGGCTCAGGCAATTGAATTGCTTAGAAAAAGACTATTAGATCCGAAAACACAGATGGTGGCAGCTTTAACAACTGAAGCAGTAAGCCTAATTACTGAATTGAGTGACAATTCAGTAATATTAGGATTGATGCAATACTTTAAAAGTGCTGAATCGAAAAATGGCAAAATGGCTATTATGGGCTTAATTGAAGAATTCAAAAATGTTGATGCGATAGTTCCAGAGCTAATTGAAGCTTTGAATTTAGAAAATGACGAAAAGATTCAAAATTTGATTATTGCAGCTCTTGGTAGATCTAACTCATCAATTGAAGCACTCATTACTTCATTGGAAAATCCTAAATTGAGTGATGAAGCCGTCAAACAACTCCTAAAAAATAAAGATCAATATATCAATCAAAAAAATATAGATCAATTAGAATCTTTCCTAGAGCATGAGAATTGGCATGTTCGGTGGTCGGCAGCTAGAGTATTAGGGGGTTTTGGAATTAAAACTGCTATTTCAGTTTTAGTCAATGTCATGACGAATGGATATCCCGACTATTTATTTGAGAACCATCTTGATAAAGAACATATTGATTACATCAAACTAAGAGTTCAATCAGATGTCCGTGCAAAAGCTGCTTCTATCTTAGGCTTAATCAATGATGAACTCTCAATAAATTCTTTACGAGATGCTTTGCATGATTTTGATGAATCAGTTCGTCTAGAAGCTGCATGTTCTCTCACCAATTTTGGTATAGATGAAGGGATTTCAGAAATCTTGGCATCGTTGAATATACCCAGATTTACTATTAATTCAATTAAGAGTTTAGGGAAAATTAAAAATAAAGAACCGTTATTGGAAATATTGCAATTTAGGGAAGAAAAAATGGGCTGGGAATTGGCTTCTGTTGAACTAGCTAAAATAGGTTATTCTGAAATTTCAAAGGAACTATTTGAAGTCTTGGTAAAACCAAGTTACGTTTCTGTTAGTGAAGTAATAAAGCTGCTACCAGAATTTGCAGATCAAACAATAATTGAAAGATTATTAGAGGCATTAGAAAATCCAGTTTCTTACACTCAAGATCCCTATTTTATAAATAGAGTTTCCTTTGTTTTAGCCGAATGTCAAATGCAAATCATGCAGGCAAAATTACCTTATCTCACCAGAATGCTTCTGAAACAAAATATTCCGAATTTATTTTGGGTGATTGCTAGGATTCAAAGTAGATGCCAATACTACAATTACGACATTTATCAACAGCGGGATCTTGAGGATAGGAGTGGGGAATTGAGAGTAGGGAGTGGAGTTGGAACGACTCAGGTTTACATTGGAAACATCAATGCCAATAACTCCCCGATCAACCTTCTTGGCACCGTTGGGGGGAACCAAAGTGGCACCCAAACCAATGATTAAAATCCTACGCATAGCTCATATTTCAGCCCCAGACCCCTCACAAATCTAGCATTTCGGATTTATCATCTCCCCGTTTCAACCACCCCACTGAACTCGACACTATGAAAGCCATCGAAACCACCGCTACCCTGACCGAGAGTGGCCAACTGACTCTAGATCACCCGATCGCCCTAACCCACAATCAACGAGTCCGCGTCATCATCCTGATTGCAGAACCCGACGATGACCTTGAAGATACGCCAATTGCAGAAATTCGCGCTGGTCTTTATCACGGTTGGCAAGATGTCCTGGCTGGACGGACACAATCGATCGCCCAATTATGGGAGGACATGGATGTCGAATAATCCACCACCGATTCAAATTACTGCCACTGATCGCTTCATCGCCGATGTGCGTAAACTGGGCAAACGCTATCGCCGCATTCGCCTAGATATTCAACCTTTAATTGAACAACTGCAAGCGGGCGAGCTACCTGGCGATCAAATCCCTGGTATGGATTACCTGCTTTTCAAAGTTAGGATTAAAAACAGCGATGTGCAAAAAGGGAAAAGCGGTGGATATCGGGTGATTTACTATCTCAAAACCGCAGATCAGATCCTACTCGTTACAATGTATTCCAAATCTGATAAGTCCGATGTCACTGCCGCTGAGATTCGCGAGATCTTGATCCGCGCTGCAACTGAACTTGAGCAATCGGATGATAACTCGCCCACATCGTAATGGCACAACCAACAGTAGCCCTAGAAATCAGAGAAAGTCATCATCCGCAATCACATCACCCCATGTCTATTTCTCCTCAAAATCAACCAACTTTTAACATTGGCAACCTCAACGCTAGCAACTCCGCCGTCAATCTAGGCGGCACCATTCAGGGTGACCAAATCGGCAACCAAACCAACTACACATTCCCCAATCCCCAGACTGCCCAAGCCCAGCAGGCGATCGCCAACCTTTGGCAAGACATTCGCCGCTGCCATCCACAGGCCAGCGACACTGAAATCGTCACCATTATCGATAATGGCCTCACCAATCTACGCCAAACCAGTCCCCCAAAATGGCAAGCCTGGATTGACCTATTTAGCGTTGTCTTTGCAGGCGGAGTCGAAACCGTCAAACTTGTCCTTCCCCTCAGTGCTCCTCCAATCGAAATCGTCAGGCAGTTGTATGCCATCTGGGAACGCAACCGCAAACAATTGCCAAACGGTTAAATGGCTAGGAGATAGGCCACAGTGACTACGATACAACATCAGTATCTGAATCAATCCCAGCATTGCCATAATGGGAGCAGTCCTGATTATTGTCCACGCGCTTATGCCGCTTAACC
>CAZJZR010000156.1:0-7558 GCA_964550475.1 uncultured bacterium | reverse complement strand
ACTTTGAATCCGGCTCCCCTTCTCCCAAATTGGGAGAAGGGGTTGGGGGATGTAGCTCGCTTCCCGAAGGGTGGGCAAGGATTAGCGGCGTAGAACCTAATTTGCAAGAGGTCTATTAACTTGCCCGTTTGTCCATGGGTAAATCAATTACCGTATCGAATTGCTACACCCCCACCTTTTCGGCTGACCCCGTTGCGGCCAGTTGCTTTTCCTTATCCAGCCGCCGCTTACGGGCGTAGAGTTGGATGATGGCCACCATCGCCACAATCAGAGCTACCATACCCCACGTCGTGATATCGACGGGCAGGTTGTTCTTGAATACGGCGAGGAGCACTACCAGCACTAACACAACCGTCGGGAATTCGTTCAGTCCCCGCATTCCCTGCCCTGACCAGCCACACTGTTCAGCGGCCAACTGCTTCATCAATCGCCCGCAATAAAAGTGATAGCCGATCAGGGTGGCTACGAGACCGAGTTTGATGCGGAGCCACCACGTTTGCAGCACATCTGGCTCAGTGGTGAGTAGCCCGATCGCCATTGCCACCGTTAACACCATGCCGGGAGTGGTAATCAGATTGTAGAGACGCTTCTCCATCACTATATATTGGTCTTTCAGGATGGAGCGGGCTGGCTCTGGTTGCTCATTGGCCTCTACGTGATAGACAAATAGACGCACCAAGTAAAACAGTCCTGCAAACCAAACCACAATACCAACGAAATGGAATGCCTTAAACCAGAAGTAAGCCACTGATATTCTCCTCTGCTGTCAGGTGTTCCGCCTGTGTCGGGTTTCCTGGGTGGGGTGGAATGACGCTCCGGCGAGCGAGACTGACTCAGTTGACAGAAACAATCTTCTGCTCAGTCATTCACTCGGCCATCATTCACTCGGCCATGAGTCTGCTAAACGGAATAGCGAAACAGGGAATCCAGGTAGACACGGGCAGCGCGGCGATCGCAATCTCCATTTTGCAGCAAAAACAATGACAACGCGGCGGTAAAGACGCGATCTTGATCCCAATCGGGATGGTTTTCCAAATAGGACTTGAGGGATTCATGTAAAACTTCGGGGATTTCGGCCAGGATACTCACGGTTACGTTCATGTGCACTTAGCTCCAGTAATGTTCAGATCAAATCAGATGAACTGTGCGGAAAAATCGCAGCACAAGCTAGCACCAAGTCACAGGCGATCGGCACCACAACGGCAACGGATCAATGGACTGACGCAAGGCATGGGCTGGGGAATCCCCTGGAATACTCGATTGGGTTAACCCCTGAGATCGCCCAGATGGGACGTTGGCTGAAAGAGAAGGGGAACAGTTGACGGGTTGGATCGATGTGTCCAACGGGACAAGGTTCCGTACTTGCCGATCCAAGGGTTCATCAAACCAAGGACGACTGTGAAATCAGCGATTGAGTTAAACGTGTTATTTAGGTTGGTCGCATCATTTTGGCTATCAGAGGGGGAGGTTGTCAATGCTGCGAAATGTTGCGATCGCCCTCAGCTTTTAAAAAGGTCAACGAAAGAATGCGGCTTTGAGGCTGTTTTTTATTACATTCCTTCATCAAACCTCCGTGGTTCGTTCATCTTTGCCCATAATCCCCAATTCCACAGCAAACCCTGATTCCTCCGTGACACCCTGTGGAAAACACCAAAATGCCTGTGGAAAACTTTTGAATTGCCTGTGGAAATCATGTGGAATGTGTGGGGAAAAGTCGGCTAAAAAATAAGAATTGCAAAAATCTCAAAAAAGTTTGCTACGTCAAGAATTCTTGAAACTCCTGGGCGGATATTCGGATGGCAACCCGTTGTGCGATCGGCAATAATTCCTGACTTGCAGCGGATTACAACCCCTAGCAGTGGTGAATTTGGCTTCAGAGTCTCAGGCAACGCCGTTATCCCATAGGTATCTATTCCAGAGGAGCCAATTATCCAGTTAAAACTAGGTTAAGATACGGTTAAGAGCCGCTTGGTGATCATCTGTTCCGCCACAGGAGATAAACAAATGGAAGAAAACGAAATTAAAAAACGCAATTTTCTCTATCCCCGCAACAATTACCACGGTTCGTTTAAGCCGGAATATTTGGTCTTTAATGCCAATTTGCAAGAATTCTCCCAGCGAGTTTCCTACATCTGTGCGTTAGAAGCAGGCGCGAAGCTCTCTCCCCAAGAAGCCTTCCAACAAATTAGTGGCCTCTGGGATCAGTTAACCGACAGTAAATTAGCGTTGGGAATTGGTGATTCCCCCACGGCATCTTAATAACGCCACAACTGGGGCGAATCACCATTCGCCCTAATGATGCCAAAGCGACGAGACGCATCGCTTACCGTTTTGCCAACTGCCCAGGTACCTATTGCCCAGGCAGCGATTAAGGACGCGCCCATCGCCCCCTACAGACCGCACACCGGATGGCCATGTAGGGGCGGTGCCCCAACCCTTATAGCGCAAACAATCCAGATAGCGCAAACAATCCAGGGTTGATTCACCTGGACGTAACCGTTTACTCCCCGTCAGGGGAGGAACAAGCGGGCGCAGCACGCAACACTTTTTCTCCAAGGGGGTGTGAATGGTTACCCCTGGGCAGTTATATCAATCTTCTTCTATATCAATCTTCTAAATATTTTTTCGGCGTTGCTGAATCAGGATATCAATTAGAAGTTTGATGGATTGGAACGAAGTTCCAATCCATCCTGCTGTTCAGCACCATCATTTTTGCCAACAGCCGTTTAGGGCGAAGGGACAGCCGTTGGGCTAGGTGATGGGGATGCAGACACCCGGGCTGGTGTAGTGGGATTGGCACTACCCAAGGGGACAGGTTTGCTGAAATGTTGGTAGGCCAATTGCGACGTTTGTACAATCAGTTCGCCCGATCGCCCATCATCGGGGGGACGTTTTACCAGCACAGAAATGACGTATCGCTTGCCATTGGGTAAATCCACCAAGGCCACATCACCGGACATAATGCCAATGTTGCCCGTTTTATTGGACACGATCGCCCCTTCGCCAATGCCAGCCGGAATTAAGCTGCGGGTCATGGTGCGTTGCATGATGTTGAGGATGTGATCGCGCGATCGCAGCGACACCAATTCACCCCGTCCCACTTTGGCCATCAACATCGCCAAATCCTTCGGGGTTGTGGTGTTGGTTCCGGCCACATCCGGCAACTTGTTGTTAATCACCGTGCCTGTTAAGCCCCATTCCTTGAACCGCTGGTTTAGTGCCGCTGCACCACCCAACCGATCAATCATCATCTCGGTGGCTGTGTTATCGCTAATCACGATCATTTGGGTGGCCGTTTCCAGGGCTGAAAACTGGCTACCGACGGGCTTGTATTGCATTTCCCCCGACTCACCCACCACCAAATCGGGGCGCATGGTGAGGGCTTCATCTAGCTTAATTTTGCCTGCATCCACATCTTGGAAAAAGGCGACTAAGACGGGGACTTTAATCGTGCTGGCGGCGGCAATTGGCATTGAGCCATTAATATCGACATAACTGCCATTGTCCAAATCCATGGCAAATACTTCGGAGGTTAGTCCGGGATTGCCAGAGATTAGGGTTTGCACTTGATTTTTTAAGCTAACAATTTCTTGGGTGGGCACAATCGCAGGCAGCGGCACTGTGCCGGGTAACGGTTGGCTCGCCGCTTGGGCTTGACCGGGCTGCCGCTCCACCTCCGTGCCTTGGGATGACATGGCACGCAGGGTGGTGTCTTGGCGATATTGGGTCACCGGATCCCAGGCAGACAATAAGGTGCCCGCAATCACGCTTACACCTACGCCGAGCACCAACAATCGCACCGCATAGAGCAACATCTGAAAGGTGCGCGAGTTGGAACCGGGCAGAGGCCGCATCCGCGATCGCCCCTGTGCTACCAACTTGCCTGCGGGAGCGGCACCACGCCCGGATTGCCCTGAATTGGATTTGACCGCTGCTAAGGGGGGTCGGTTAGTCCGGCGAGTACTGGAGCGATCGCGACCGGGTGGCACCGCCATGCTGCTGTCAGGGCGACGACGGCGTTGCGAATTGGGTTTGGGTTGAGAATTGGGCGGTTGCACCACACTCAACCGTCCACCCCGACCTTGGCTGGCTCGACTCGGGGCAACCGTGGACGGTTGAGAACCTGTGGCCGTGGTGCGTCGCTCACGGTTCGCTGATTGTGTGTGGGGAGTGCCGCCAGTGTTGGCAGTAGTGTTGGCAGTAGACGGTTGAGGCGGTTGGTTGGTTGGGTTAGCGGCTTGCCCCACGGACAGGCGGCTGGATGCTTGGCCAGTCGGTGGCAGTTGCACCGCTGGTTTGCGTCGGGGTGGCACAAATTCTACGGGTGCGCTGGGTTCGGTCGCATGATTGGCGTGGCTGTTGGCCTGCTGACCGTTTTGATAATTGGCCTGATTTTGATAATTAGCCTGATGATAATTGGCCTGATATTGTTTCGCACTGGTTTCTGCGTAATTGACCCGATCCGCATTGCTCGAATTGGTGTACCGGGCGGCGGCATCGGCGGCATCCTGTCGCCAGTCGCGGCCTAGCCGAGATTGATTCACGGCTAAACGCCCCTGTCCCTGCGATCGCCGCCCTGTTTCGGCATACCGTAACCGACCGGATGCTTGAGACTGACGGGCGGCATCGGTGCGGGGTTCTGGTGCAGTGGGGCGACTTTGGCGTTCATCTCCAGAGGCTAAAGGGTCTGGGGCTGGCATCCCATAGCTGGCATCCGCATTACGGACTTGACTGCGGGTTTGACTGTGCAAACGCCTTTTTGTCTCTCCAGCCTCCGGCATAGATAACGGCTCCGCTAACTTACTCCAAACAGTGGGTACAGTGGGTTCTGAAATGGGTTCTACCCTGACTTGAAATCCTGTCTACAACCCCTAGGGTTATACCACGGGACGGGGGCTAGGGATAGGGGTAAAATTTATTCTCTCAGAAATAAAATTCACAATAAAACTCACAGGGTTCATGCCCGATTGACCAATTTGAGTGGTGTCATCCATCCAGGCAATCAATCAAGGGTCTAGCGCATCTACTGCGCTATTCTGTTGTCAACTTAAACATATTTCATACTAATTTCAATAGTTTTTTTCAGAATTTATTATTTCCCAACTAAATATAGCGTTCCCAGCGTGGCCGATAAATCGTCGGTTGGGTAGAGCCTTGGCACAACCCAACACATCAGGATGGCAATCTGTTTCAGATGGCGTGGTATGAGAAGCCCGTTTTTTTCAAGCAATCGGGCTTCTGGATAATCCACATCCGGGATGCACCCTAGTGGAGGGGCGATCGCTAATTGCCTTCGCTCTCATCCACCTCAAAAAATCCGGCCTCTTCTTGGACGGACAATTCCATTAATTCGGTGGCGTTAAGGTTAATCTCAGCGTTGTACAGATAGGCAATATCCAGGGCTTCCAGGGCGGCGCGGATGTGGGTGCGGACGGGTTGACTGCCGATGGTTTGGATCAATTTTGGGGTGTCTAAATGGGCTTGCCATGCGTAGGCAACACCGTGCAAGTGGACTAATTTTTCCACCAAGACGGAGAGGGTTTGGGTGTCGAGGGGTTTGATGGTGGGGCAATGGCTACTGATGGCGGTTTCAAAGAATTGCTGGATTTCCGCCTTGGCGGCAGAGCCGAATTTGTCCAGCGCGAGGTCGGGGATTTGTTGGCGATCGCTCTTGGCACTACTGCCCCCGGTGCCACTAAACCAAACATCATTTCGCAGGCTAGAAGCCACCATGCCCAAGGTGTAGATCGGGAAGGGATTTTGGCCGAACAGTTCCATGTGAGGGTCTGTGCTGGCGTGGCTGACGGCTGGGCGCGGCCAATTCAGTAACCAATTCAGATTGCGGTAGGCTTGCAACCGTCCCACCTTGCCCAACCGCCCAATTAACTCCACCTCGTCCAGCAACAAAATCCAGCCCTTGTAACCACAGAGGGCGATCGCATCCGCCATCACGCCAAAGTAGGCACTGCCATGCTGGGTGGCGCGGAAATTGGTGCCAAACCGGGGCAGGGCTTCGCCGCGACAGGCGCGATGGATCCGCTTCAACTCTGGCATGGCGATGCGGGTGCCCATCAGGTCGCCATAGAGCAAATCTTGTTCTTCGCCAGCCGTGAAGAAGTAATCTTCCAGTACGAAGGCGGGCAGGGGGTGGACGTAGCGGTTGTGATCGGCGATGGGACTATTGTGTAAATCTCCGGCCTTCTTACTGTTGAGGGCTTTGGCCAATCCGGTGATTTTGGCATCGGGGGTACGGATCACCGAGGCCACCCGACCGTAGAAGTTGAGTAGGTGATGGCAGGACACTTCCCGACTAAGGGAGACGCGGCTGACGGCAAAGCCCATGTCCAGGGCGAGGTGTTCCACGGTGGTGAGGGCGTGGGTTTTGCCCTGACCGTAAGGCCCCCAAACCAATCGCCCCAAGGGTTTATCGCCACTGGCAAATTGCTGCAAGTCCTGCTGGATCACTTGGGTGAGGCCAGCCCGCAAGTCCGGCAGTTCCCGACTGGAGAGGCGAGTGGGGATGCCCGCTCGGAGGGACTCGACGATCGCGATCGCCCGTCTGCGTTCTGCGCTGTACCGTTCCATTGGCGTTGCCCCTAGCTCAATGCCGTCAGAATACTACCAATCACCCGCGCCCGCAGTTGGCTGTGTTGGCTGAGGTCAGGCAGGTCGCGATCGCTCACCTCCATACCTGCTTCTCGGTACAACTGCTGCAATCGGTTGTACACCTGATCCGGAAAGCCCTTACCATTGGCGACGAGATGCATATCCGTATCGACAATATCGGCCAGTGGATTGAACTGTTCAATCGGCAGCAAGCCCGTCTGCAACCGCATCCACAACGCCTCGTAACTCTTGAACCCCCGGCGATCGTCCTCGATCATCTCAGGCCGCCCCGCCAACAACAGCAGAAAATGATCCAACCATTCGGCATCGTCAATCATTTGCCGAAACAGTTCGCAGGTGTCCTTGATGGCGTTGGGACTGTAGAGGTAACGGCGGGTTTCGGGATGCCGTTCGGCCATCACTTCCAGGTCATCGATCGCCACCACTAACCCACTGGCACCGGAGAGGTAGAGCAACCGCAGCAACGAGTTGAGCCAATAGCGGGCGTTGGTTTTCTGCAACCGATCAAATAATAAGGTGGCCTGCTTCTGGTGCCGTTCCAGCTTTTCCCCCAGCAACCAGCGCACCGCTAACCGCACCCCCTCCCGGTTACCACTAATCAGCCGATTGTTGATCACATGGTAGGCAAAGGCGCGAAACGATGCACCAAAATCGGCATCCCGCAACAGCAACCCGGTGGCCTTTTGAATTTCGTGGATCGCCAAGTCGCGGGTGAGTCCTCGGTCTTCCATCAGGTACAGCAACAGGTCGTCGCTGTCTTCGTACTGGGCATACCCCAACTTTTTGGCAATTTGGTAACACAAGCCATTGACTAGGGCGTTGGTGTCCACTTGTTTGGCGATCGCCCGGTACAAACTCATCATGTCGTTGAGCCGATACTCCCGCGCCGACAGGTACACCACGTCGTAGTCGGCATTCCGCGCATCCTGAA
>CAZJZR010000155.1:0-7595 GCA_964550475.1 uncultured bacterium | reverse complement strand
AGTTCTTGTAGATGCGGTTTTAACCGCCCCTCCCCCAAACGTGAAATACGCCCACGGGAAATCTCCAGTTCTCAACTGGGACGGGGTTTAGAGGGTGTTTTAAACGTCCTATTTGATGTAGCTTTGGCGACTGTTCGCCTTGCGTTACCGCAGGGTAGTCGCGGCTATTTAGAAAATAAAGTCTAAATCTAACTCTCGTAGGTCGATGGTGTACAGGTTGCCGCGTTGTCCATCCCAAGTAGACACCAGTAAATTGTAATTATTAAAGGTCACCATTGCAGTAGGGTTGGCTGGGCCGTTAATTTGACCAATTTTTTGCATCTCTTGGTTGAACAGCACAATTTTTCCCTTGGCATCCATGACCAAATAGCCCCAAGTGGTAGCAGCCAATAATGCGGGCACCAGTCCGACCCCAAACCGCGAGAGGCGGAATGGTTTGAGATCAATCATCACTAGCGATTCTGGGTAAAGTTGTTCGACGGCTAGTAACCGGAATGGGGTGGGAGTGGGGATGGCTTGGCGGATGGGAATCGGTAAGGTCAGGGATGCTAACAGATGCCCCCGTCGAGTGAATACTTCCATCAGCGTTCCTCGACTGCTGTAACTCCGAGTTTTGCTATCACGGGAGGCGATTCTGGGGTTAAGCAAGTCGAGATCATTGTCTCTACTGCGCTCTAGCAAATCGGAAATCACTACGCCATGATGGGCATCAAGGGTGACAATTTGCGACAGATAGGGCGATCGACACGGCATGGGTTTGCCGATCTCCCGCATGGTCGGCACTTTCCAGAGCGTGAGGACGCTGTTGGCATCTTCGGGGTTATCGGTGGCGATCGCCAACCATTGGCCATCTGCCGCCACCGTTGCGACAAAATCCGTCGAAAACCGCTGCAATTGAAACGGCGACAATAGCCCAGTCATAGCACCACTGCCATCTGCATCGACGGTCTGAAAGGGCAAGAGATAAATGGATCGGGTGGTGACAATAAAGCAACCTTGGGGACGAATCCACAAATCGCGCACAGGTTCCCCAAAGCTGACTGTGGTAAATTTTTCCTGCGTTGCTAGTCCTAAATCAATCTGATTCGGTGCATCCATAGAATGCAGCAAATTCACCGCATTCGCATCAGCCGTGACCGGACTCGGAGAGGCTGACTGGTGATTGCGGGCTAGTTCTTCCACTAACCGTTGACCAGACGCGAGGGTGTGGATCTGGACTTCATGATCCACGGCTTTATATAAATCGCGATGGCGAGGAACTTGGTTGAGGTGATAGGCAATTGCTACCGCTGCCAATGGATTGTCCAACGCTTCGGCATACAGGCTGATAAAGGGAGTGGTCCGAACTGACACGCGAGATTTCAACAACGCAGTGCTGCGGTGTTCACTCGTCAACGCTGCGGTATAGCCTTCCAGTTCCATCGCGGTTTCTAGGATCTTCAGCATCTCAGCCGCCGAGCGAAACCGCCGCCCCGGTAGTTTTTGCAAACTGGTGCGAATAATGGCAGCAATCGAGGGTGGGATGGTTTCTGGGATGACCACCTGTTGGTTCAGGTGTGCTGCCATCAGATCAGTCGGTACGCCAGTGAAGGGGCGATCGCCCACCAGCAACTCAAACAGCATGATTCCCACCGCATACAAATCGGAGGCTGGGGAATACTGGCCATAGAATCGCTCTGGAGCCATATAGGCCGGAGAACCCGTATTCCCCGTCCCCTCTGGCAAAAACTCCTGACTCACTCGCGCAATGCCGAAGTCACTAATCCGGGCATTCCAGCCATCTGCCGTGACTGTCAACAAAATGTTTTCTGGCTTGATGTCACAATGAACGATGCCGCGATTGTGAGCATGGGTTAACCCCCGCAACACATCGGCCACTAACTTTAGACCTTGGGCAGGTTCTAAGGATAGCTCCTCATTCATTAACCCTCGTAACGTTCCTCCCTCGCAGTAGTCCATCACCAGATATCGCCCGGTGGAGAAGTGCTCCAAGGATTTGCAGGTGACAATGTTAGGATGTTGCAAACTCAGTAAAAACCGCAATTCCCGCAGAAATTTATTGGTGGGAAACCGATAGCGATTCAGCTCTTTCAGCGCAACCAGTTGCCCCGTCTTACGATGAGCCGCACAAAAAACCCGACCAAACTGCCCTTGACCTACTAAACCGAGCAGTCTGTATTTAGACCGTTTTATTCCTGCAAGGGTACTTGAAGCACCCAGACCTTCCATACCGTATTTTTAGGAGTGATAAGTGATATAGGTTTGATTTCGGAGCCAATCATCAACCAAAACAAGCACAGCGTTACGACTAAGGATGAACCAACGAATGACACAACAGACTTACCCGACAGCCAATTCAATCAACGATCCAGCCAAACATCCGCTAAATCTACCGATTCCGCCCGTAATTACGTCTATTAATTGTGCGTCATAGGTACATCAATTAATAGTTAATTAAGTAATCAGTCAACCAGTAAATCAGTATAACCTGGGAAATTAGCCGCCTTCAGAGCGCGATCGCTAAATTCCTGCGGAAACTACGGAGAATCCATCGACTAGGGAGAGCCATGGGAAGGGACGTTCTGGAAGTCGCATCAATCTGGAAGCCGCATCAATCTCGAAGTCGGAGCAATTATGCATTGGAACTATTCATTCATGTCCCAGCAGTCCTAACCCCTACTCCACTAGGATTGACTCGACAACTTTTGCATAATGGTTTCATGGTCTTGGTTGCTGTCCACCATGGCCTCCGCTGGTTGCAACCGATTGGGTAACCCTAACACAAAGCGATTAGAATCTGCGCCCATTGACTCACAGGTGGTTTGGATGCAATTCAGCTCTCGACCGGTGAGTTGGCTGAAGAAAGCACTCAACACGCCGGATTCCAAGAAACAGGCTGGACGGTTAATCCGGGGAGCATGAACCGCAAAGGGGGAGTTCCACACTTGCACAACCAAAAAGCCGCGATTGGTATAGGTTTGATCCAACTCTACCTTACCCCAACCGTGGGTGATCCAGCATTGCTTGAGGCATTGCAAAAATTCCACCATTGACATATCTGCTAAGGGTAAGCCATAGTAGTCGGCCACTTCTTCGCAAAACCGAGCATAGAAGTTTTTACCCCACCAACGACCGCAGTTGTAAAGCACCAACCGGGCGGCCATGCCTGTTTCTTTTTCTAAACCTGCATAGATAGCCTGGACTAAGGTTTCGGGCATGGCCAGCAGGCGATCGCCCCGACGGTTTTCGAGCAAGCCTAATTCCAGGTCACTGCGTACATAAGACTCAGTAGAGAAATAATTACCTGGAATGCGATTGTCAACCAGTAGATCAGCAACAGAAATCATAACGGTATAGCGAAATGAAGGGTTAAACGTGCAAACACTTGGATGATGAATCTGTGGTTAATCGCCACGGTGTCTGCGATGGAAGATGCGAAGCAAACGACGGGACAACGGCGAGGTAAACGGTGTTGACCAGGGAAGATGTAATCTCTACCACTGCTGCGTCAATGCCCGGTCAAGCTCGAAGCTGAGGCTAGATTAAGCTACTTCAGCTCCTAGGTCATGCCAACTGGAGCAGCATTCAGAACGGCGGTTTGAGCCATGGTCAGCATGGGTTGAATCAACGTTAATTGATTCGGGGCTAGGGTTTGAGCTAACCGATTACCCAGCAGTCGATACAACGTGGTATCAATCTGTTGGGTGTTGTAAACCTTCATGGTTTTGGTAATCCATTCATTCAGTTGCTTATCGAGGTAGCTTTCATCATTCAGCAACATGGCGATCGCGATATAGCGCATACACAACAACCCATTGCGGATACTGCGCTCCAAATCAGCCGTCTTGGCTTGGGGCATCTCCGCTTGGAGTTGATCCGCCACATGCTGCATAATCGGCAGCTCTTGATCCCGTAATGTTCGGTAGGTTTCTAACCGTAGGGGCAAAGACTCAACATATTGGCTCAGTACCGTCAATTCCTGAGTCGCCAGGTAACGATTCTCCGCCTCTTCAAATAGGGCTTCGAGTTTGATATCCATAGTGATTTCGCGAGGGAGTTGGAGCAAATAGGGCAAAACTGGATTAAGCGTTCGCAACCGAGCACTAGAACAAATCGGAGAAGTCGTCTAGGGTGAAGCCTGTGTTTTCTTGTTCCACCACGACCTCCTCTACAGGTGGGGGGGCGGCAACAATGGGCAACCCATCCCAAGGAATCGCCCCAAAGTATTCATTGACCCGCATGGCTAGGTGCAATTGAATCCCCACTGGAGCCGTCCCCAAGTCGTCTAACAACTCTAGAGTGGGGGCTGGTGTAGGCTGGACAATGACGCGGTTTTCCCAATTGATGTTGGTGAAAAACTCACGCACCGATTCTTGCAACCACGCTGGGGAGGGGGCGATCGCCGCAGAACCGTTGTTGTGGGCAAGGGTTAAAGGACTCATGGCAACCGTTCTCCAGCACGCAACCGTTTTTCAATGTCGCGAGCCGTGCCGCCTTCATTCAGCCAGAAAGAGGCGGCATCAATCCGCTCTTGGCCGCCTAGCAAAAATTTGCAATAGGTTTCGCCCATGGAGTAGCACTGGATTTCGATGCAACTCAATTGCTTTTTCACCAATTCAGTAAAGAAGCCTGCAAACAACCCGGCATAGATGTAACAAACGGGTTTACCCACATCCCCCAGCGTCCGAGCTACAGCGGAGTCGAACACGTTAATGAACATGAAGCCTTGTTTGCGATCGCCCATATCCACTTCCCAACGTCCCCACCCTTGAGAGGTAAATGGCCACCACCAGGTTTCTAGCAGAAACATCAGGTTAGCTTGTCGAATCGGACGATCAAATTCTTTCTCAAACCATTTTTCAAAAAAGAATGCATCCCGTTGTCCCCATTGGCATCCAATGGTGTACATGATGGCAGCGGAGGCATCACCCACCTCTTCTTCCAGTCCTTCCACCAGCCCAATGATAAAGTCTTCACTGGTGAGCACGTTCTGGCTACCATTCCAGTCCATGATGGTGCCCCGTTCGGGGTCAAATTTGAAGAAATCTTGGAAGCCGTAGTGGTTATGCTTCTTGGGATTTTTCCTCGATGGATTAGCCGTTGAGGTCATCATAATGGTTGATTGCGAGATGAATTACGAGAAGGATGAATTACAAGAGGAATGAATTACGAGAAGAATGAACGGGGAGGTAATTGGTTGCCAGGATAGCAATAAATTGCGTGACGGTAAGTTGGCGAAAACTGAGCGAAGAACGTTCAAGAATGGTCTGACTACTCTGTGACTACTTGGGGTCTGTGACTACTTGGGGATTACTGCATGCAACTCCTCTAGAGCGGAGAACTGAGGAAGACAAGACCGATAAAGTCCCCGCTATCCTGAAAGTCCCTGCTATCCTGCCAAGTCCTCCGAATGCCGGGGGACTTTGGGGGAGAACGCAAAGGGCAGGCTGACACCAACACAGATCTGCACAAGGTCGCAAGCCATTCGTTGCCAACATTCTCTTAACTCTTTGATCAACAAGGATTCAACTGTTCTGTCAGCGTTTTTTATACAAAACTACACTATTTTTCTTGGCGATCAGGGTAACTGGTGAGTTCTGGCGATCAGTGAATGATGGCGGTCAGTACAGTTCAGAGGTTGCCGAAAATACTGATCGTGCTAAGTCGTAACTGCTCATATTTCTCTAGGAAAATTTCTCTAGGGAAAAGTGTTGCGAGCTGTGCCCGCTGAGTCCTCCCCTGAGTGAGAGTGAACAGTTACGCCAACGGATTTCCACCAATGCCAATTTGTTTGGCTTAATTTCGTTTGTCGTAACCTCCATAATTTGTCTGTCAATCGTCAATTACCACTACTTGCCCCAGACTGGATAAAGTTGCCCACATTCAAGCTGGTTTCACCATAAATTTGAACTGTTGATCCCCACTTAATGGCTGATATTTTAATTAGCCACTTCATGCTTGGCTACGGTTTCTTTACAATGCTTAGTCTGGAATGCTGAGACTGGAGGATCCGGTCAGGGGGTTGTGAATATGCAGTGCTCTTACAGAACAGCCAGGGATGCGTTGAAATGCGATCGCGGCCTGAGCACTGGTAACCGTTCACTCCCCGTCCGGGGAGGAACCAGCGGGCGTAGCCCGCAACACTTTTCTTATGGGGGGATGTGAACGGTTACGAGCACTAAATAATCATTTAACCTTGATTGGTCAGTTTCTCCAGCCTCCGTAGTGGGCAGTGGATTGGGCATTCGTAGGCGTTAAATTTATTGTTCCCTAGTTTTGGGGTTGAAACGCAGCACCACTTTAATTTTGGTACATTTACGAATTTTGGTACATCTACGCATCCGTTGTCTGGCTGAAGTAAGAGCCAACGCTGAACTGGACGTTTTCCAGTTGTCGAATCACGGAGCGCGTAATCAATTTGTCCGCTTCCACGAGTACTTGACCAGTCACTGGGTGCAGTAAATCTTGTTCAGCCCGCCGTCCAATCAATGCTTCGATGTCTTGCAGTGACCGGACGTACATCCCTGGGGGCAGTTCTACCACCACTCCGGTGCCAATGACCCGCGACTGACACGCCAACCGGGAGTTGGGTTTACAGGAGGTAATCACCTCTAGGGTGCGCTGTTCCCGCCGATTCATCGGGGAAAGGGAGTTCATCCCTTCTTTGATGTAGATGTGGCAGGTGGCACACATGCCGCGTCCGCCACATTCTTTCAACACTTCTAGGTCTTTTTGCAGCAAGACGGACAGCAAATTGCCATTGGTTTCAATGGAGGTTTCTTGGGCGATCGGTTCGAGTCTAACGATTTTTGCCATGGGAGGTTATTAGTGAGGTGACGATGAGTAGCCCTAGGTTCAAGCTCTTCAGTTGAGAGGTTGGGGTAAAAGGTAGCTAGAAAGTTGATGTCTCGCCCTGCATATGCAGAAAAGATCAACGTTGAACACGTAACCGTCCATATTCCCCCGTGGGAAAAGGGTTGCGGGTTACGCCCGCTGGTTCCTCCCCGGACGGGGAGTGAACGGTTACGTTAAACACAACTAAACACAACTGTAAAAACGAAACGCTTACCTGGTAAGGGGTCAGATGGGTGGACATACCTCCACTCAACTGCAAGCAGCGATTATGACGATGCCAACGGTTGGCAGAACATTAGCCAAGCAGAATCAACTTATGATGATCATCTAAGGCTTTTTGTTCAACCAAACTGGGTAGATCCCGGATAACTTTGGAACAACGTGCGACGAACGCTTCGACCCAATCCCTGATCCATTGTTGTTGTTCGGCGGTTAAAACCTGCCGCGTACTATTGCTGGGATCAGCAAAGCTAAACTGCCCAGTTCGATCAATTTGAAAGTTTTTCAGCCAGTCGCGATCGGGTCGGCTGGATTTCCAGTAATTGATCACGACAGCGTTGCCGAGATATTTGGTGGTGAAGTTGGTGAGTTGGTTCAAAGCCAAGACAACATCTTTGGGATGGACGGCGGTAGACGTAGTAGAAGTGGTTGTAGCCGGAGACGCGGGTGGCGGGGTGGGAATTGGCGTGGAAACGGTAGCAGGAATTGGAGCGGGCGGTGGGGATTGGGGGGCGGGCGGT
>CAZJZR010000154.1:1164-7618 GCA_964550475.1 uncultured bacterium | reverse complement strand
CGGGTTTAGTTCTTGTAGATGCGGTTTTAACCACCCCTCCCCCAAACGTGAAATACGCCCCCCAATGGCTTTTCCCCTGGGGAGATCTGAACAGTCACATCAACTGGGCTTCATAGATATGAAGAGGGCTGTGCGACTGTAACCGTTCACTCCCCGTCAGGGGAGGAACCAGCGGGCGTAGCCCGCAAGGTGTTGCTGAATAGCAGGATGAATTGAAACTTCGTTTCAATTCATCCAAGTCTTAGAGGGTGTTTGAAAAGTGTCTGGCGGTTAAAACCGCGACTACGTGAACAAAGTCCGCCTACGCGGACTGAAGAAAATCAAGGATTTCCACAACCTGCGTAGGCAGGTTTTGTCCGTATAGCCGCGACTTCAGTCGCCAAGGCTACATCAAATAGGGCTTTTAAAACACCCTCTTAGCTCATCCGTAAATTCAGGAACGCCGCCCGCAACACTTTTCTTATGGGGTCTTATGGGGGGATGTGAACGGTTACGTCCGACTGATGCAATAAAACTTTGGCAGGTCGAAACCCACCAAAGTTTAATCCTAGTCAAGCCTATACTTGGCTGCTATCCGCCAAATTTATTAAATTGAGTAAATACTCGGTTAAAGAGAGAATGGCAAGTCTGAGGGATTGCTTAATACGCTCCGTTATTTCTAGGGAACAAGACAACCCCCACGGTTTTACAAATAATCCATATATCCATGAATAGGTTGCGCCGTTGCACGTAAAACAGGTCGATCTGAATCCGGCGATCGTAGGGGATATCATTCCGACCAGACACTTGCCACAGCCCTGTAATGCCAGGACGAATGGTGAGAACCCGATCAATGTATTGACCGTACTTGGGCAGTTCATCTACCACCAGCGGTCGGGGGCCAACAACGCTCATGTCGCCTTTTAATACATTGACGAACTGGGGAAACTCATCCAGGCTAGTAATCCGCAAAAACTTACCAATCCAAGTGATCCGGGGATCATTTTTCAGCTTGAAGTTGTCGGAAAACTCTTGGCGAATATGAGGATGAGTCCGCATCATTTCCTCCAGCACCTGGTCTGCATTTTTAACCATTGTCCGGAATTTAATGCAGCTAAAGGTTTTGAAGTCTTTGCCGACTCGCTTTTGTAAGTAAAAGACCGGACCGGGCGAACTGAAATAGATCAGTACTGCCACCAACAAGTACAGCGGCGAGCACAAAACCAGCACAAGTGTAGAAAACAAAATATCGAAGAGCCGTTTAGACAGTTCTCCGGGTAATCCTTTCTGGAAGTAATGTTTCCGTTTGTTGGGAGGCGGCAGTGGCTTAAAGCCAGGTTTTACAGCCGCTCGAACCAATTTTTCAGAGACAAGGCGACTCTCAGCAGTCATTCTCTATCCTTCGCATACGTCACACCACACACAGTCCTAATCATAAAGCCAGAGACATGAAGCAAAGTCAATTGGTTTCCATTAGGTTCGACCAAAAAATGATGCTTCTAGGGGCATACATGCTTCAATACAATTAATGGAGAAAGGTTTCATAAGCTTTCTCTATAGAAGATAAATAGCGTTGGGCAAAGATTTGGGGCTTAAACCGCTCTGCGTTGACTCGGATTGCCTCTGGGCTAAACCTAGTGTGCAGGCTTTCAAATTGCTTAACTGTATCAACTAACGCATCCGTCGTTTGGGTAGGGAAAAATAGCCCTGTACCTGTTGCGGGATGTTGATTAATATCCACCACAGTTTCTAGGGCACCCCCGACTCCGTAGGCAATCACAGGTGTGCCGCAGGCTTGGGCTTCTACAGGTGCAATGCCAAAATCTTCGCAGGCTGCAAAGATGAAGGCTTTGGCTTTGGCCATGTAGTCTTCAACAACATGGTTGGGTTGCCAACCCAAAATTTGCACATTGGGAGCCGCCAGTTGACGCAAACGCGGCAGGTCGGGTCCCGTACCAATCACAACAAGAGGCAAGCCTAATTGATTAAAGGCTTGGATGATCATGTCTATCTTCTTGTAGCTGACTAATCGGGAAACTGTTAGGTAAAAGTCATCTTTTTGCGATCGCACTGCAAATCGCTCCACATCCACAGGCGGGTAAATCACTTCTGCTGTCCGTCGATAACACCGCCAAATCCGCCGCGCCGTATGCTGAGAAATGGCAATGAAATGATCCACCCGATTGGCGGTAATCACATCCCATTGGCGCAGTTGGTGCAGAAAATAGCGAGCCAACACTCCGGAAATTCCCCGACCAGCGGAACTGTTCTGTAAATAATCGAAGGTGAGATCCCAGGCGTAGCGCATGGGCGTGTAGCAATAGCACACATGCAACTGATAAGGGCTGGTTAAAACCCCTTTGGCTACCAAATGGGACGATGACAGGATAATGTCATAGTCTCGTAAGTCCAGTTGTTCGATCGCCACAGGTAGCAATGGTAAATATTTTTGTACGCCATTACGGGCGAAGGGAAACTTTTGCAGGAACGTGGTGCCAATCGATCGCTGATACAGATAGCTGTTGGGATTGGAAGACTCAAAATCGATTAAGGCGTACAGGTCAGCATCAATATGCTTGAGAATTTCCTGTACGACCAATTCAGAGCCGCCCGTGGCTTTGGGAGTCAGCCACTCGTGAACTAGGGCATAGGTTGGAGACACGCGAACCGCAAAAAATTAAGAAACTTGAAGTTGATTGTATCCTAACCGCTCCCCTCTCTAGCCAGAAAACATGAGGAAAAATACTCAGCGATACTTAATAGACCTCTTGCAAATTAGCTTCTACACCGCCAATCCTCGCCCACCCTTCGGGAAGCGAGCTACATCCCCCGCCCCCTTCTCCCAAATTTGGGCTACCGTGTATACATAAGTGATCGAATCTAGTCAGAGCCAATGGCGAGCCGCCCCCTAGCCCCCAATTCTGGGGGAACAGAAATTCAAAGTCCCCCAGAATTGGGGGATTTAGGGGGCTAAACAGCCCTCCGCGACAGCAGTTTCAACTTGTGTATACACAGTAGCCCCGTCAGGGGAGGAATAAGCGGGCACAGCCGGCAACATTTTTTCCCTGGGGGGATGTGCATGGTTACGGTGAGGTTGGCATGCAAAAAACTGCCCACTGAATTATTTCATCAATGGACAGTTTTAATCTGTTTCAGCTTAATCTGTTTCAGCTTTACTGTGTTTCAGCCTAAAATCAAAGCATCTGATTCATGTGCCAATGAATACCTACGGACTAGCTCAATTAACTGGCTTGAGATGTCAATTAATTGCTCAGGCGATTTTGGTATGCGGCCTTGCACACACCCAAAATCCGCTGATCGTTAGCTGTGATTTGGCTAATCGGATGGAAACCCTCTGGCTTTAAGCTATTTACGCTGGGCAAAGAGCCGATGGATGCCACAGGGGTGGAGGCTTCCAACGCTAGGGGATAGGAGTAGCTTTGGTTAGTGTAAGTTTCAACCACAGTTAAGGCTAAGCGGTTGCGTTGTACGTCACCGTAGAAACAATCAAAGGAGGAGTTGGGCATATAAAATGCACCGATGATTTTGCCGTTACGGATTTCCGACACCATGTAAGAACGCCCCATTTGATTGGGTAGGGTGGTTTCGCCGTAGAGGTAAATTCCGTTGGTGGGGAAATTGATTCCAGCTTCAGTGGGGCGACTAGACAATTTCACGCCAGTCGTGTCTTGGGCTTGGGCGATGCTGTGGGGTAAGCTACCGACGGTGAGGCTAACGGTGAGCAAGAGGGCGGCTTTGGCAACGAGGGGCTGGTGGTTGAACACAGGTGCTTCTCCGGGGGGATGACTGGCGTTGGCTAGTAGTCTTACTGTAAGGCGGCGGTGGAGGAGATGACTTCCCCCCGTTAGCTTCACCCGGTTGGGTGGGAGGGGGCGAGTCAGGCAAGGCAAGTCAGGAAAGTTGACGAAAACTTTAAGCCGATTTGATCAATGCTTGATGAATTAAGAATCGCAAGATTTACTGGGTTAGGTGGTGATTCTACAAGCGGGTGGCCTGTGAGCTTAGTCAGCGATCGCCGTGACCTAAATCACAGGTACCCAAGCCCTATAACAGGTCTAGCCTTTACCGAGACAGGACAAGGGAAGCTTCACCATGGCGATGGCAGATTCCTGAAAAGTCCGCAAATTAATTAGAGGGTGTTTGAAAAGTGTCTGGCGGTTAAAACCGCGACTACGTGAACAAAGTCCGCCTACGCGGACTGAAGAAAATCAAGGATTTCCATAACCTGCGTAGGCAGGTTTTGTCCGTATAGCCGCGACTTCAGTCGCCAGGGCTACATCAAATAGGGCTTTTAAAACACCCTCTTAAGCGGTCATGGGTAATTGCCCTAACAGCAATTACCCATAACCGCTTGCTCCGCCACATCCTTAACTACTGACCTTGGATCGTTAGGGAGGAGCGTAAAAATAAAGTACCCATAGCCTAAAGATGATGCGTTATAGGCAAAGCCCATGCCGGAGGCTATACGCATCCTACGCTGGGTATTTTATTTATTTGCAGATCCCTTACCTTTGACAGTTCAAACACTGTCGCAGCCTGACGTTAATTGGGTTGTCGCAGCGATCGCCACAGGAGTTGATCCACTTTGCCTGTAATCGGCAAGTTTTTCTGGGATTGGAACAATTTCACCGCATTCCAGACCCGATGCCCAAACACCCCATCAATGGGGCCGCCATAAATCTTTTTCTCTTTGAGTAATTTCTGCAAATCCATCACCGCTTGGCCGCGATCGCCATCTTGCAGATTGGGTAACTTGTCGGGGCTATATTTGTCGTGCAAGGGATGTCCCTCTGGCACATACCGCAGACTTTCAGCCAAATCCTCAATCAGATGGTTCAGACAATCGGCAATACACCCGACTTGGGTTGGGGTGGCCTCTCCTCGGACGGTCAGATCGCCATCCGCCGCTTTCAGACTAATTTCCAGCAAGCGCAAGACTTCGCAAAATTTGTAGTGGGATGACGTTTGCTCATCTTCTAATCGTTGGTGTAGGGTTTGCACCAAGCTAATCAACTCTTCGCGGTTGAGTTGGGAGAGGTCAAGCGACGTGGCCATGGTGGGTGAGGGGCGGGAAGGGGTGCTGCAACCATGGTAGGCGGTTTGCCAGGGCGGGGCAATTCACTCCGATCGCAACGCCTTCACCGGGTCTAAGCGACTGGCCCGAATGGCGGGGGTAATGGCAGCGGCAACACCCACAAACACCGCTGCGCCAATTGCTAATCCAGCGGTACGGGTTTCAAATTGGTAGGGCAGGGTGAATTGTTCGGCGATTCGCACGGTGAGCAGGTGAACGGTGGTGATGGCGATCGCGCCACCAATCAGACTCAGCAGCACCGCCTCCAGAATAAACTGCGCCATGATTTCCTGACGGGTGGCTCCCAGTGCCCGCCGTAGACCAATTTCCGCCGTGCGTTCCGTTACCGACGCAATCATAATATTGGCGATGCCCACGCCGCCCACCAACAGCGCAATCAGCCCCACCACGGTCAGCGATCGGTTCGATAACTCCTGGGTTTGTTGCTGAATCAACAAATCCTCCACATTATTCCGCTGCCAGAAAAATCGCCGGGGATAGCGTTGCTTCAGCAATTGCTCTGCCCGTTCCCCCACCGTCGTCAACTCCTGCATGGTTGCCGTGCGGATTTGCACCGTGCCCACATTCAACCGTCCCGTTAAGGGCACCGATAGGGCGATCGGCACCAGCAGCAATCCCTCTGGAGCCGCATCGGTCAGGACTTCCGTTGGCATCACCCCCACCACGGTAAACGGACGATTCCGCGCATAAATCTGCTGGCCGATGGGATTTTGGCGGTTAAACAATTGGCTGGCCAACAGTTCATCCAGCACCACCACGGGGCGGTAATTGTCAAAATCCGCTTGGTTAAAAAATCGCCCCAGCAGCATCGGTTTACCCCGACTGCGGAGGTAATCCTCAGTGACTCCGTTCATCCGGGCGTTGGTCTGTTCCCCTTGAAATTCCACCCGTGTCCCCGGCAGCCAACTGATGCCGCTGATCACCTGTGCCCCCGTCAATTCCCGTCGCAGGAACTCCAGATCCTCCATATTCAGCGTGTTTTGCTGCCGTCGTCCGGGGATGCGCCGTAACCCGATTTGAACCCGGGGGGCATCCCGCTCGGCCAACTGTTGTGCCAGCATGGTGCGGCTAATTGACCCGACTTGCAACGTCGCACTGACCGACGCAACCCCCAAGAACACCCCCAGCATCGTCAACACCGATCGCAGCGGGTTGCTCCACAGCGATCGATGGGTGAGGGACAGCAGATCCAGGGGAGCCAGAGACATCGGGTTAGGCAGTGGGTGCGTCGGCTTCGGGCTTGTCAGTTTCGGATTTGTCGGGTTTGAGTAGCGGGAAGGCGATCGCATCCCGAATGCTGGCACAGTCGGTGAGGAGCATGACCAGGCGATCGATGCCGATGCCCAGACCACCCGTGGG
>CAZJZR010000154.1:0-1064 GCA_964550475.1 uncultured bacterium | reverse complement strand
GCTTGCTTGGCTTCATCTAAGGTCGAAAATTGCCGCAAATCCAGCCCCGTTTTTTCCTGCACCAGGTCGTGCATCGTCACCCTACGCCACGGCGGAGTCAGATCCACTGGCTCGCCTTGGTAGGTGATGGTGAGCCTGCCCAGTACCGACTGCGCCACCTGAGCAATCAGGTTTTCGGTCAACGCCATCATGTCGTGGTAGTCGGCGTAGGCTTGGTAAACCTCGATCGACGTAAATTCGGGGTTGTGGCGGGTGGAAATGCCTTCGTTGCGGAAGATCCGCCCCAGTTCAAACACCTTCTCAAAGCCACCAACAATCAACCGCTTCAAGTGTAGTTCGGTGGCAATCCGCAGGTACAAGTCCATACCCAAGGCGTTGTGGTGGGTGATGAACGGACGGGCATCGGCTCCCCCCGCTTCCGACTGCAACACGGGCGTTTCAATTTCAATGAAGCCGCGTTCTTCCAAATAGCGACGAATGCCAGCGGTGATCAGGGCACGTCGCCGGAAGGTTTCTCGCACATCGGGATTGACGATCAAATCGACATACCGCTGACGGTAGCGTTTGGCCACGTCCGTGAGGCCATGCCATTTGTCCGGCAAGGGCAACAGCGATTTGGTCAGCAGGGTGTAGTGGGTGACGTACACCGATAATTCGCCCTTTTCCGTCCGCTTGATCGTTCCCTGCACCCCCAAAATATCGCCGACATCGGTGAGTTGCTTCAGGTGGTCAAAGGCTTCGGCATCCACATCGGCCATGGCAGTTTGGATGCGCTGTTTTTCTAAGTAAAGCTGGATGGTGCCAGTCTCGTCCTGAAGGTTGAAGAAAGCGAGTTTGCCAAACACCCGCCGCGCTAGGATGCGACCCGCGATCGCCACCTGCAACTCCACCTCTTCGCCACTGGGGAGATCGGCAAATTTGGTTTGCAGCTCTGCCGCGTGGTGGGTGCTTTCCCAGCGATAGGCATAGGGGTTGAAGCCCAGTTGCTTTAGTTTTTCGACTTTCTCTAGTCGCTCAGCGCGAATGTCTTCCAAAGACATGATGAACCCACCTTCAGGGATGAT
>CAZJZR010000153.1:0-7640 GCA_964550475.1 uncultured bacterium | reverse complement strand
TAGAGTTTTGGGCGATGAATACCGATGCCCAAGCTTTACTTCAATCTGCTGCTCCTAAACGGCTGCAAATTGGTCAAAAATTAACTCGCGGTTTAGGAGCAGGGGGAAATCCTGCCATTGGTGCCAAAGCCGCAGAAGAATCACGAGATGATATTGCCGCATCCATTGACCAAGCCGACTTAGTTTTTATTACCGCTGGTATGGGCGGTGGCACCGGGACGGGAGCCGCGCCTGTGGTAGCTGAGGTAGCCAAAGAAGCGGGTGCCCTTACCGTTGGCGTGGTGACTCGTCCGTTTGCCTTTGAAGGCCGCCGACGCACCAATCAGGCCGATGAGGGAATTGCGGCTCTGCAAGCGAATGTGGATACGCTGATCGTGATCCCCAATGACAAATTACTCACCGCTATTTCAGAACAAACCCCAGTCCAGGAAGCCTTCCGTTACGCCGATGATGTGCTGCGGCAAGGGGTACAGGGGATCACGGATATCATTACGATCCCCGGATTGGTGAATGTGGACTTTGCCGATGTCCGGGCAGTCATGGCGGATGCTGGCTCGGCTCTGATGGGCATTGGGGTTGGTTCCGGTAAGTCACGGGCACGGGAAGCAGCATCGGCGGCGATCGCCTCCCCCCTATTGGCCACCTCGATCGACGGCGCACGCGGCGTAGTGTTCAACATCACGGGTGGTCACGACCTGACCTTGCACGAGGTCAACGCCGCCGCCGAAATCATCTACGAAGTGGTTGATCCCAACGCCAACATCATCTTTGGTGCGGTGATTGACGAACGGGTACAAGGCGAAGTGCGGATCACGGTAATCGCCACGGGCTTTGCCCCAGAAATGCTGATGGAACCTGCCGCCCCACCCCGGACGCAAGCGGCTCCCGCCGCTCGTCGTGTGGTCAGTGCGCCTCCTGCCATCCCCTCCATGCCCATGCCAGAACCTCGGAATGCTCCCCCACCCCAAAACCAGCAGGGGTTAGACATTCCAGAGTTCCTCCAACGGCGACGGGATAACCGCTAAGCGATGTCATCAGTGTAGGAACACGGCATTGCCCATTGGGGTCAGATTAAGGGTTTAGGCCAAATGTCAATAGACCTCTTGCAAATTAGGTTCTACGCCGCCAATCCTCCCCCACCCTTCGGGAAGCGAGCTACATCCCCCTTTCTTGTAGCTTGCTTCTCGAAGAGTATGCCCCTTGGGCTATACCCCTTCTCCCAAATTGGGAGAAGGGGAGCAGGATATTTTCACAGTCCCTCGCCCGTTTTGGGCTACGGTGTATACACAAATCTATTTGTGCATAGAGTCCCATTCCTGCCCCCCTCTAACTCCCCCTTGGAAAAGGGGAGAACGGGCGTATCCAACAGTTGGGGGATACATCCGGGCGAATAGAATAAGCCCTTTGGGCTGGCTTTGCCTACGCGGCTATACAAACAAAGTCCGCCTACGCGGACTAAGGGTTTTGAAACCCGCGTAGGCGGGTTTAGTTCTTGTAGATGCGGTTTTAACCGCCCCTCCCCCAAACGTGAAATACGCCCGGGGAGAACTGGATTTCCCCCCTTTCCAAGCTTGTCATTACCAACATTTTTAAAACGCTGATGCCGCAAGCCTTTCCCTCATCCTCCAACTCCTTCTCCCTAGGGAGAAGGAGAGCTAGAAAAGCCCTCTCCCCTAGGGAGAGGGTTGGGTGAGGGCAAGATGTTGGTAATGACAAGCTTTTCAAGGGGGGATTAAGGGGGGTAATGCGGGGATAACAACTCTCGTCCCAAGATCTGTATACACGGTAGCCCGTTTTGGGAGAGGGCTTAAAGCCCTTTGGGCATACAAGAAAAGGGTGAGGGCGAAGATCGTGGCAACCCAACAATTGACTTTCACGATTGACTTTCACGCATGACTTTCACGCAATGTGCAAGAGGTCTAAGGATTGAGTCGGTGTAGCGATAATCCTGTAGGGGCGAAGCATTCCAGTAGATGATCGATGAACTTGACCAACATTCATGGCCGGAATGCTATGTGCAAAGCACAGGCAATGCCTTTCTTGAATGCCGTTAGGCTATACGCCCCTACACCTTGCGGGATCATCACAGATATTGCTCTAGACCCGTTGATTATCAACGGATTTGAGGAATTCTTAAATCTGCTTGACAACCAGACTTTTTGCTTAACTTGACACCAATGGGCAATGCCGTGTCCCTAGGTTTATCCGAGAAAAATTACCAAGCCCCCGACACATCAACAATCAACCTTGATGCTCCGGGGGCTTCTTATTTGTGCGGTTTAATGCGGTTGCATCCACCATCTCCACACGACGACACGGCCTTGTAGGCAGGGGCGTGGAGGTTGCAGGTGGGCGATCGCGTTGGCTCGGAGTCTGTGGTGGTTGGCTTATGTCGCACTCAACAGTTTGACCATTTCATGCCCCACGCCATGGGCAGAGGCCGGATTTTGTCCGGTGACTAATCGACCATCAACGATAACGTTTGCCTTCCAGGGAGCCACTTTGCTATACCGTCCGGCATTCCGGGTCAGGGCTTCTTCTAGTAAGAAGGGGATCTTGCTGATGGTGCCAAAGTCCACTTCTTCTTCGCGGGTGAAGGCAGTAACTTGCTTGCCGTCTAACAACTTCGTGCCATCGGAGAGCGTGGCGGGCAATAATCCGGCGGGGCCATGACACACGGCACCCACCACCTTCCCCGCTTCATAGGCCGCAGCGGTGAGTTGCGCCACGTTGGTATCTTGGGCGAGGTCAGACAACAATCCAAAGCCACCGGGATAAAACACGGCATCATACTCGGCCATGGTTAACTGATTGGCCGGAATGGTGGTGCTGATTTTCTGCTGAAAGCTGGGGTCGGCGAGAATCACTTCGTTGATGCCGTCTTGGGTGTCCTCTCCATAGAGGGGAGCAGCTCCACCGTGGATCGAGGCGATGTCGTAGTCATACCCTGCCTTAAGAAATTCCTGCAAAGCGTGGGTTAATTCCGGTGCATAGGTACCATTCTTTTCATCCGTATCGCCCAATGTGCCGTGATTGGTCACCAGAATCAGGATTTTGGTCATGCGCGTTTTTCCAAAAGCAACGGATTGACAGAATTGTTTTGGATGATAGCACTGGATTGAGAGGAGCGTTCAAGTAGGGTGGGCAATGCCTTGGTAATCCGGGAGT
This sequence comes from uncultured bacterium, assembly GCA_964550475.1. Lineage (GTDB taxonomy): Bacteria > Cyanobacteriota > Cyanobacteriia > CAIUCS01 > CAIUCS01 > CAIUCS01. The sequence goes on along the minus strand of CAZJZR010000153.1, from coordinate 4,472 downwards.
TTATTGAGTAGCCAGCCATTGGGCGTAATCGTCTGGGGTATCCCAATCGATCGCACCTGTGGGGAAGGGAATGGTGGCGCACTGGTCGGCGTGGGCGGCAATGATCGGTTTGGCTCCGGTGTCGCCTTGGAGGGTCTGGAGGGCGGGAAACAGGCGGCGATGGAATAGGGCTGGTACGCCGACAGTCTGACCATAGGCAGAGGCCACGATCGCCACCTCCTCCCTCTGATAGCGTTCAATTTGATAGCGTTCAATCAATGCCCCTAGCAGTTGCGAGGATACCAACGGTTGATCGCCCACCATGACCGTCACCGCTGCCAGTTGGGGTTGTAGTTGTTGGATGTGGGTTAAGCCGCAGCGGATGGAACTGGCCATCCCCGTTGCCCAGTCGGGATTTTCGACACACTGGAGCGGTAGATCGGCGAGATGGGGGCGGATGGCGGCGGCATGGGCACCCAGCACCACGACTATGGGATCACAGGGCGTGGCGATCGCCACCTCCGCCATATGCCGAATCAGTGGTTTGCCCTGGTAGACCAACAGTTGTTTCGGTTGCCCCATGCGGCGAGATGCACCAGCAGCCAGTAGCAGTAGGCCGATCGCAACCTTGTTAACCTTGTTAACCATGGTGCAACCGGGGTAGGGGGGCGTGGATGGGGCCGCCGCGATCGCGCAAAAATCCGCCGTGACCACCTGCAATCACCGTTTGGATTTCCGCCACGATCGCCAGGGCAATTTCCTCCGGGGTTTCGGCGGCAATGTCCAACCCAACGGGATTGTAGATTTGGGCCGTGCGATCGCTGGGGGCGATCCCCAAATCCTGCCACACCTGCTGCATCCGCCGACTTGGCCCCAACACCCCCACATAGCGCAGGGGATGGGGGAGTAGGGTTTGCAGGATGGCCAGGTCGCTGGGGTAATGGTGGGTCATAACGACAGCAACACTTTGCGGCGTGAGGAGATGCTGATAGGTGTCGGGTTGGCTGGGATGGGCGTGGAGTACCTGATCCGCCTGGGGGAAGCGATCGCGGCTGAGGTAGGCGGGGCGATGATCGATGACGCTGACGTGCCAGCCCAGCGGTTTGGCAAACTGCACCACGGGAATGGCATCGTAACCCGCCCCAAAAATTAACAGCGGTAAGGGGGGATGGATCGGTTCCAGTAGCACCAACACCTGAGCGTCGGGCAGGTCGTAGCTGGTGAGGACGGGACGGTTGCGGTAGAGGATGCGCTGGGTGTCGCTGGCGATCCGCTGGGTGAGGTCGGCATCCGCCAGCGGTTGATCCACGCTGCCATTGGCGGTGACCAGGAGGCGATCGCCCACCGCGATATCCGGGCGGTCTGAATCATTGGGTTCGGCATTGTTGACAGCAAAGACGGTGGCGATCAGTCCCGATTGCTGGGTCTGCATCCAGGTTTGGAGCAGCCGCAGTTGGGCGATCGCCGTGCCCACTTGCAACGATTCCAGCCACACCTCCACCACGCCATTGCAACCCAAGCCCAGCCCTAAGACCAGATCATCACTGCTGGTGGTGTCATAGCGCAGCAGCCGAGACGGTTGACCAGAGTGCAGCAGCGATCGCGCCTGTTCCGCCACATCCTGTTCCAAACAGCCGCCACTGATGGCACTCACCCGCTGCACTTGATCGCCCACCAGCGTCAGCAACATCCGGGCACCGGGACGGCGATACACCGAACCATGGGTCTGCACCACCGTGGCCAATGCCATGGGATAGCCCGCTTGTTCACCGCGATCGATGGCCGCTAGAATCCGCTGAAGTTCATTCATGAATGGAGTGGATTGATTAGAGCAACTGTCCTTTGCGTAATTCGTCCTGTAATGCCCGCAAGTTGGGGTAACCCTTGGAGATGGTTTGAATGTAGGATCGCCAGGCATCCGGTTGATTCAGTCCGGTGTATAGCTGTTTAACTTTTTGCAGATAGCCCACGGCGGTTTGGTAGGCGGAACGATTTTTCAGGCCGATCGTACTGGTGACGAGGGTTTGATAGAGGCTGATCGCCAGTTCGGGTTTCGGTTTTTCTGCGGCTCGGGCAATGTCAAGCTGTTTGGGCGATCGCGTCACCACACTCATCTGGTTAACCGCAATCAACGCCTGATCGAAATCGCCCTCGTCTAACCAAATGTCCACCAACACGGGGAAGTTTTTTTGGCCTTTCAAGGTGGTGATAATCTGAGTTTGCAGATTTTTCCATTGCTCGGTAGGTGGGTTCAAGCCTTTCAATCGCTGATAGATCGATAACCTGGGTGTAGATTCAAATTCCTTAAATGTCCACTCGATCGCCTGTTCTGGTGAACCAAATTGCCGATAATAGTTGGCTAACCATTCCTGATGTTTCCAGCCATATTGATGGTTTTTCAGGTCTGCTTCGACGTAGGCCGCCGCCTTTTCCGGCACACCTGCCGCCACCAGTTTATCTGCCAATTGAAAGACCAATCCTGGTAATTGGACAAACTCCTTGGAGGCGAGGGCGATCGCCTGATCCCATTGCCCCTGATTCACCCGCAAAAATACCTTTTGGGAAGCTGTGCCGTACTGCTCAATCATCCGATCCGAGGCTGTCGTGTCACCGCTATCCTCCATCGCCCTGATCAGCAACCCCACCAATCGTTCTCGCTTCCACGAGTTGCCATCGTTAGGACAGGCCGCAACTTTTTGCTGAATCGTGTCAATAATCCAGTCCCATTCGTCAGCCTGGACAAATTCCAGCACCCGATCCCAGCTATCGGCGACAAAATCAACGCCGCCCAATTCGATATCTTTCAACTCCGCATCCAGTAAGGTTTGTAACCACAGATGGCGAGTTTCGGCTGGCGCGGTTTCAGCCGCCGCAACACAGTTCATTAACCCGTCCGCCATGTCCTGAACCACACACATAACTGCACCGTCATAGTCCACATCTATGACTTCCCAGTCATAGTTGGCGATCGCCTCCTCCAGTAACACCTGGTAGACCGATCCAGCATTTTGCCAGTCGCCCACGGTCAGCAACCGTTGGGCGGCGGTCAGCATCGGTTCTAAGGCGCGGACGATCCGATCCATGTCATCCAGTCGCAATGCCCGTTGGACTTGCGTCCGGTAGTTGGCGGTGTTGAGTGGTGCAGTTGATGTTTGCTTTTGGGGCGGCGTAATTTCTAGCAGGGTGATCAGATCAGGAGATTGCCCCACCATTTCTTCGATCAGGGCGATCAGGTCATCCCGACTGTGGGATTGCAGCAGTTCGGCGATCGGGGGAATGACTTGAACGACTTCCGGTTTTTTCAGGTAGGTGAGTAGAAGAGCGACTTGGTGTTTGCAGAGGCCACCCCAGTCATAGGGACAGGTGCAACCGCTGGTGCTAACACCGTCTGCCCCCAAGGTAACGGACGTTTCATACAGATCGCTGCCCCAACAACTGGCCGATAACCGCATCCCTTGCAGCATGGGGTTGTTAATCGCACCTTGCTGGTAATAGGATTGTCCGCGCTCAAAGCTTTGAGCCGTGGCGGCAGCTTTGATCTGTTCCAGGGTGATCTGAGGTTTAGCCGTAGTCATGGTGCACAGGGGGCGATCGCGTCAGGTTCTAGCGTAACTGGTTCTAGCGTAACTGGTTGTAGCGGTTGATGAAACGGGCACAACGATCGAGCGTCAGTCCCATCATCCACAATTTGGGGTGAGCACCGCACCACTTCATGTGATCAATTGACTTTCATGCAATGTGCAAGAGGTCTATTCAGCCTATTTTAGAGGGTGGACAGGCTACCCCTCGGTTAGCAACCCTACGGCTAATCGCCTACTGATGCATCAGTTGGGTTAAGCCATCATCTTGCCCCTCTGACTGCACCGGAGCAGAGGGATCCAGCGATCGCCGTCGATTGCGCCACAGTTTGAAGTAGAGAATCGGCACGGCGGAACGGGACAACAGCAACGACGCAACTTCCCCGGCCATCAGGGAAATGGCGAGACCTTGGAAAATTGGGTCAGCCAGGATGATGGCGGAACCGACCACCACAGCGGCAGCGGTGAGCAACATGGGACGGAAGCGCACTGCTCCCGCATCAATCACCGCTTCTTCCAACGGCATTCCTTCCTTCAGCCGCAGTTCGATGAAGTCCACTAGGATGATCGAATTGCGAACCACAATTCCGGCTCCCGCGATGAAGCCAATCATCGACGTGGCGGTGAAGAAAGACCCCATCAGCCAGTGGGCGGGCATAATCCCCACCAGGGAGAACGGGATCGCCGCCATGATCACCAACGGCGTGCTGAAGGATTGGAACCACCCGACCACCAGGGCGTAGATCAGCACCAGCACCACCGCAAAGGCAATGCCCAAATCGCGAAACACCTCATAGGTGACCTGCCATTCGCCATCCCACTTAATGGCGTAGGTTTCGGTGGTGGGGGGTTGTTCGGTCAGGTAGGTGGTGGTGAGCGGGTGGGTGGACGTGTAGCCGGGTTGGTGTGCCAGCA
>CAZJZR010000152.1:0-7647 GCA_964550475.1 uncultured bacterium | reverse complement strand
CGTCTGATTGCCCATACCGATGGTGCCTAAGTGATCGGCTGCTCTCCAACGAGTGATTGCATCGTGACTGGTTTCCAACAGCCGTACCAGTGCCCGGATGGCCGTCTCATTGCCCGCACTGATGGCACTTAAGCTTTCGGCTGCGCTCCGACGAGTGTCTTCATTGTGAGTGGTTTCCAACACGTGCACCAATGCCGGGATGATATGTTGAGAATCGATGTTGCTGAAGATCCTTGTAGCCCAGGATTGCCTGACTTCGACTAGAACGGGAGAAATTAAGTTAGCCCAGAGGTGTTTCAACCGACTATCATGACCAAACCTCCACTGCATCAATCGCTCCACGATCGCGTCCGCCTGTGGACAATCCTTAAACTCCGCAATCCCCGCCGCTGCCAAAGCAAACGCCCGATCAGAATAAAACCCTCGACACCCATCCTTAAACGTAAACAGAGCTTTAATCAACGCCTCCTTTTGCGGTTTGATCGGTTTAAGTTCTGGTGCTTGAGCCAGTTCGCCGCCCTCACGCCCCAACCACAGCAGAAATACCTGCTGCCATTGCGATGCAAAGATCCGATAGGATTGCTGCTTGACTGGTCGGTTGCGATGCTGACGGGGTAAGAAAAAGCCCCAATCATCAATGGCTAACGCGGCAAAATATTCCTCAAAGGTGGGGTGGTAGAAAACATAGACGGCTTCGGTTGGATCATCTGCATCCACCCCCACCTGAGTCAACCAGCTCAATTGCAACGCTAGGTCAAATAATGCCCCCGGTAAAAATCTCTGCACAAACCGATGGCGCAAGCGAAACCGGGCGTTTCCCTGTTGATCTCCATCGTCGATCGCCGCTAAAGATAGTTGCGCCAAACCCTGATTTAACGCTTGCCGTTGGTGAGGTGTGGTGGGAAATTTCTCCGCTTTCCAGTTGTAGTACTGCTCAACATACCGTTGATACAAGTCTGCTTGAGTTTCCGGTAATTTGCCCGCCTTCAAGCCCCAGTCAAAACACAGCAACGTCAACCGCAGCGGATTTTTGACGAGATCACGAATCCGCTCCTTACCCGGTTGCTTCAGGGCGGTGCATAAAGACTGGCCTAAATCGGCTTTGCCCTGGAGGGCGAACCATTGGGTAATGAACGGTTCTACCTGCTGAGGATAGGCAAACTTCAGCGTGCGGAAGACATCGAATCCCGCCAAGGGCTTGCCCGTCCACAGATTCAACCGACAGGTCAAGACGCAGCGGGTGCCCTCCAGCCAGCCTCCCTCATCCAAAGGGTTGCCAGCACCGGGCATTTCATCCAGACCATCCAGCAGCAGCCAGACATGCCCCTGTTGACATTGGGCAATAAAGGCATTTTTCACCTCAGCAGAAACCTCCGCCTGCCCATGCTGCTCCACAATTGCGGTGAGCCACTGCTGATAAACCTGTTGTTTCAGACTCTGCTGTCCTAAATCGGCTAACGAGACCCAAATGATAATAGAAGCTGGGAATTGGGTTGAGACCGATCGGGCAATCTGCTGCAAGTAGGTCGTCTTGCCTGACCCCGGTTCCCCGATGATCGCCACCCGTTTCCCCTGACTCTTAGGACTCTGACCCTGTTGTAAAACCTGCGCTAGAAATTGCTCATACTCAAATTTCTGAGTGACCTCGACCTCTCGATCGTCCCCATATACCTCTGAACCCCGCTCCGGTAACACATCTCCTTTTTGGCGCGGCACCTGCTTGCGTTCCACTAAACCCAGAGGCACGTATACCTGATCAACGGAGTAGTCAATGTTTTCGCCCCTAGTCATTGGATTGCTGGTAAGCTGGAGCCGCTTTTCCAGCAGCTTCAAGCTATCGTCATGCCAGTTAATCTTCAGCACCGTTGCGGCTGTTGGCAGACGGGCAATCTCCGGCTCAGGATTAATGCCATGCTGCTCTAGTAACTGCCGCCATTGCACATCAGCATAGACTGCCCACAGGGGAGCTGCTTCCAGAGAGGCAGGCCGATGGGGATTCTGATGTTGACTCTGGATGGCAATCACCAACCCATCACAGACGATCGCCGCACCAGATGCCCCTGCCCATTCCGATTGGGCGGCAGTGGCTTCTGGCGGCAACCGTTGCGCTTCCAGCACTAACAAGCCATCAGGGGAACGGTCTGACAGGTAGATGGTGCCTTCAATTTGTCGCCCGCCTGCCGCACTCCCCTGTTCCCGCCGCGTCTGCGCCCATACAGGGTAGCCATACATCTGAAAGGCCAGCTTCTCACCAGCCGTTGCGTCCGGCAGTTTGCCCAGCGCGATCGCCTCCACGTCTGCGATCGTCTCTGGCAGTTCAATCAACGCAATGTCTAAATTTTTGGCTTTCCGCCGATAAAGAACCTTGGCTGTTTCCTTACCAAAGCTCCATTTATCCCTGACCTCACAGTCAGAACCCACGTCATCCAACAAATGAGCCGCTGTCAGCACCAGCCTGCCGCCAATGCGATAGCCAGAGCCGTACCGGGGCGCAATAATCTCAACTGCCCGCCTGGGTTCAAACTGACGGATGGGCATCGGCATTACTCCGGTATCTCATCCAGCGGTGTCTCATCCAGCCCAGTCAAAACTGGTTTACCGTCGGCTCGAACGGGTTTCAGGGGAATCACCACTTTATGCACATGCTTGGCTTTCTCCGTTCCCCCTGCCGCCAAGTCAACGACATAAAACTTAAGCCCACCTTTTGCATCGATACTACGTTCCACTTCGACTTGGAACTCCATCGTGATCTCGCCCACTTCAAACCGCAGTCGCTCTCCCTGCGACGCAATCACCGACTCGATCAACTCTTCTCGTAATGCGGCGATCGCTTCTTTTAACCCGATGCGCTCTAATCCTGCCATACGCCTCATGATTTTGTGATCAATATTGGCCTATTTTAGAGATTTTTTCCATGAATGCTAGAGGCTGGCGATCGCGTTGCCAACCTCTTCAAATATTCTCCTCTGTCACGGCTCCCAGTTGCTTGAGGGTGGCCACTTGCGCCACCGTTAAACCCGTCGCATGGGTAATATCCATCCCCTCATAGGGGCGGGGGAGTCGGAACGTATGCAGGCAAGATGGGGCGCGGGGGGCAATATCCCAAACCTTAATCGTTTCATCCTGGCTGCAACTGATCAGGCGGTGGCCAGTGGGATGGTAGGTGAGGAAGCGTACCCAGCGTTCGTGCCCGTGGAGTTCGTGTTGGCAATCGCCTTGGAGTGTCCACAGTTTTACCGTGGCATCGGTGCCGCTGCTGGCGAAGTGGTGACCGTCGGGATGTACCGCGATCGCCAGCACTGGGCCATCATGGGCAATCAGAGTTTGGCGACACTCGCCCGTGGCGAAATCCCACAGCTTAATCACCCCGTCTGCCCCACCGCTGATCAGCGTGCGACCATCAGGCGTGATCGCTACCGATCGCATCCAACTGGCATGGGCGGTTAACGTCCGGAGGCAGACTCCAGTGGCGACTTCCCAAATCTTGATGGTTTGGTCTTGGCTACCGCTGACCAACCAGCGACCATCGGCACTGATCGCCAGACACCACACGCCGCCCGTGTGGCCATGCCAGGTTTGATCACAGGTGCCCGCGATCGCGTGCCACAGTTTAATTGTGCCGTCCAAACTGCCACTGAACAACAGGTTAGGGGTAGCGGGGTCTGGACTAAACAGCACGGTAAACACGGCATCAATGTGGGATTTGAGCGTGTGGCGCGATCGCCCCGTGGTGCCCTGCCAAATCCGGATGGTGCGGTCTTCGCTGCCCGTCGCCAACCACTGGCCATCACTACTAAACGCCACCGACCACACCCAACTGCTATGACCCTGCAACACCAGCGTTGGTTGCGCGGTGGGCTGATCCAATTGCCACAGGCGCACCGTCCGGTCTTGGTGACCGCTGGCCAGGGTGTGGGGATGTTTGGGGTTGCAGGCGATCGACCAGACTCCGTTACTGTGGCCTTGGATGGTTTTGAGGCAGTGTCCCGTCTGGCTTTGCCACAGGCGCACCGACTGATCTTCGCTGCCGCTGGCCAATAGTCCGGTGGGGCTAACGGCAAGGGCGGCAATCCAACTGGCATGACCGTGCAGCACCCGTAGGCAATCTCCGGTGTGGCTATCCCACAGCCGCACGGTTTGGTCGTCGCTACCACTGGCGACCACGGGAATGGCGTTGGCGGCGTTGGCAGAATTAGGCGGCAACACGACGACGGAACGGATACGGCGACTGTGACCGTGGCAGGATTGCACACAGGTGCCCTGTTCGGGGTTCCACAGTTTTACCTGGCGATCGCTGCCCCCAGAAGCCAACCACCGCCCATCAGCACTCCAAGCCACAGCGGCGACTTTGCCCGTGTGTCCCGTCAGCACCTGCACACAGGTACCGCTGCGGCCATCCCACAGGCGGATGGTGCCGTCATAGCTGGCGGTGGCGATTTCTAGGTGTTCCCGTTGGCTGGTGGGACGGATGGCCAGCGATCGCACCTCATCGGTGTGTCCTACTAATAGGTGTTGTAATTCTCCTGTTTGCAAATCCCACACCCGCACCAGATGGTCTTCGCCACCGCTGACCAACCAACGACCATCGGGACTGAAACCGAGGCAAAAGATGCGATCGGGGCACCCTGTCAACGTTTGCACACAGGTTCCCGTCGCCACATCCCAGAGTTGAATGGTGCGGTTGGCACTGCTGGCGAGGGTGCGGCCATCGGGACTGAACACCACCGACCACACCCAACCCGCCTCCATCCGACAAGTCAGTACCTGCTGCCCCAATTGCGAACCATCTTCGACCCGCCACAGGTGGATCTCGTGGTTCACGTCCCCGGTAGCCAACAGAGAACCATCGGGGCTAAAGGCGACGGAAAGAATTTGACTGAAGGTTTCCCGAAATACCGACTGGCTCAGGGTTGCGCCCGTCAGCTTCACCCCGTACAACGGCATCTGTCCCAAATCCGCCTGTTGGATGTGCAGCCCAGACAAGTCCCACCCCGTCAGATCGGCTCCTAAACAGCCCAACAGGTTGATCAAATTGCCTGCCAAGTAACCGATTTCGTGGGCAGAGCGCGATCGCAACTGTCCTAACCAATGCTGCCAATGTTGCACCAAGTCCGCCCGATGATGCAGCCGCAACAACTGATCCAGCACCGGTTGAAGGATGAACCGCCGCTGCATCTCGCGGATGTAGTCTTGGGCGGTAGCGTGCAGCAGGGCGTGGCGTAAGAGTGCGAGGTCGCGCACTACTTTGGGGTAGTAGGGGTCTAGCGGCAGTTGCAATTCCTGCACTACCTGTTCAATCAGCCGTTCGGTCATGTACTCCATCACCACAGGCTGGAGGGTGAAGGGCACACCATGAGAGTGGGCAGAGTGCACAGGAGCAGCTTGATCAATGAGACCCCGACGTTCAAGAGCCGTGAGGGCTTCTAGCAAATCGCCGCAGGCAACGTGGGGGAATCCTAGGGTTTGCAGTTGCGGTAGGGTCAGGGGTTGCCGATGAATCGCTAAACCCACCATCACCTGCTGTTCTAGGGGGGAGAGGCGACTAATTTGGGCGGTGAGTAGATCGCGCACGTCGCCAAATACCGCTGCCCGTTGTTGCAACATTGCCAGGAATCCGGTGATGTTGCCGCCAAAAAAGTCCTGAATCACCGGGGCAATCATCTTCAGGGCCAGGGGATTTCCGGCATAGTGCCCAATCAACACCTGCCAGTCCGCCGGACTACCGGAAAACTGCCCTTTCAGTTGGAACAGGGCTTGGCTGGCGGCTAAGGTGAGGCCACTCAACCGCAGGGCACGCACGGGTAACCCGTCGCCTTCCCGACAGGACAAGCCTTTGGGACGTTCCCGACTGGTGAGGATGATCGTGCTGCGGTGTGCGGTTTCGGCGATGCAGCGCAATAGGTGACCGTAGCCGTCGTAGCCCGGTTGATAGCCGCCGCCGCGATCGCCCGGTTGCATCACGGTTTCCACATTGTCCAAAATCACCAAACAACGGTGGCGGCGTAATTGTTGCAACAGTTGCAGCATCCGTTGATCGACGCTATCGGCTAACTCTAGCGGTTGTTGCTGACCAAGAAATTGCAGCAGATCGGCCAACAGGTCAGCGATTGGCGGGGCATTGCGGAGCGATCGCCAAATCACAAACTCCACGGCATGATCCGCTGGGGGTGTCCCCTGTTGCTGTTGAATCAGTCGTTGCGCCAATTTGGTCGCCAGGGTGGTTTTGCCGATGCCACCCATGCCAAACACCCCAATCAATCGACAGGGTTGGCCTGTGCCTGTGCCCACCACCCAGTTCTGCAAGGTGTCCAACTCCTGCACCCGGTCGTAGAAGACGTTGACATCGGGCGCGTCGCCCCAGTCCTGATGCAGTTTCGGTCGCGGGCGATCGCCGATCACGGGTTGCCCATGCAGAAGATGCGAATTGGCTGGCGATTCGGCAACGGATGCGGCATCGTGGAGCAAACTGGGGGTTACTGCCGCCAAGGATGGCGATCGCCAGCGGTTGACGGGGATCGCCGTTGGCAAGTTTTGTTTATCGAGTTGTTTATCAGGTTGCTTGTCGGGCAAATAATGGGAAAACGTATCGGGAAAATGATCGGGGGAATTCCGGTGATCAACGGTCGCAACCTGAGTAGTGGCAAGGGCTAGCGATCGCTGGCGGTATCGCTTCAACACCGATTGCAGATTGTTTTTGTTGACCTTTTCCCCCAACGCTTCCGACAACAATTGCCACAGTTGGGAACCCATTTTTTTCAGATAGCCCACCTCATAGCCAAACTCGCGGGCAATCTCCAAATAGGAGCGATCGTCCCAGACCTGACAAAACAGGGTGGTTTGCAATCGGGTTAAATGCCGCTCTTGGATGGCTGACTCGATGACCGCAAGGGCTTCTTCAGCGTTCATACAGGGCTATGCACCATGGGCGATGGAAGGGCAATGGGAAATCTCAGACCGTTTTTTCTCCAATATTGAACCGATGCTAACCAGGAAAACGCCAATGCAGTGACCGATCGGCGGTGATTCGTCTCCAGCAGGGGTTCTCCGATTTTTTTCTCCGATTGAGGATTAATTCTGAGCAAAAGCGGCAACAGATTAGCAAAAGGTATTCTGGGCTACTCTTTTTAGCGATTACTTGAGAGAGGTTAAGTAATGCTTGCATTCTAAGAAGTGTGGTGACCAACCTTTGTTACGAAGGCGACAGTTTTGCCAGTTGTCAATGGTTGCGCTGATCGTTAGGTCACCTTCTAGGAACTTTTCAGGAACCTTGAGTCATTCCGTCACGGAAATTCTCGTGTTACATTGCTTCCTTAATTCTTAGGTGTGGTGAACATTGGTTACTGTCGTTGGTGTGTCACTGTGGTGGCATCACCCGACTCCGATAAGTTCGATTGGTTCGATTGCTTGCGTATTTTGGTGTGTGAGGAGTTTGGTTAAAGATGTATAACTTGTTACTTAAAGCGATCGCCCGTCACAGTTGGGCGATGCCATTGATGGCATTGACCCTGCTTTCCCCAATCCAGATTGCTTCTGCAAATCCAGTTCCGACGAATTCATCCGAAGCAGTTCAATCCGAAGCAGTTAAAGCAGAGACCGTTGAGTCCGTTGATGCGGTTGCCTCAGCCAACCCCGCCCCTTCAGAGGCTG
>CAZJZR010000151.1:4479-7647 GCA_964550475.1 uncultured bacterium | reverse complement strand
ATAGCGGCAGTTTCACCCTAGAGTTGCTGGATGGGACTCTTTGCCAAATTAACCTCAGTGCCGTCACCCACAATGGGCGCGGGCATTGGGTGGAGGTGTACGGCGATCGCGGCACTCTGGTACTGGGCAGCGACAACCAAAAAGATTACGTCCACGGGTTTCGGCTCTGGGCGGCTGCCGTCGGACAACCGCTGACCGAACAAGAGATCCCCAAACGCTTCGCCTTCCCCCAATCCTATGCCGATGGCCGCTTAGCCGCCTTTATTCGCATGGTGGATTGGTGGGTGCAGGGAATTGAAGCGGGGCAAACCCCTGTACCGTCCTTGCGGGAAGGGGTTTATTCCCAATTGCTGATGGACTTGGCGCATGAATCGCATACACGGGGAGCCTGGGTTGAGGTGCCGGATCTGACCCGCTATTTGGCGTAGAGATGGCCAAAAGCAGCATTACACGCGGAGGGTTTGCCCCTACGGTTTCGCCTGGAAAATGCTGTGAATCAACTCGGTTCGCGCCCAGGAGTTGTAGTGATGGAAATCACGGCTGGTATTGATTAATGTCACACACTTCAGAGCTGTGGATCACTCGGTCAATAGTGTCAATCCCGCATAGTAAAGATGGGATTTTTCAGAAACCGTATATACCAGGAATTCCCCAAAAAATTTCCCTCTGGAGCACCTGCATAGTTCCGTAATATCCCAGTCAGAACCCATCAAAGGCGGGCATGGCAAATGTGAAGTTATGTAAAGGTTTGCGTAATTCCCGTATTTTCTGCTGATAAACGAAAAGTTGTGTATTTTTACCGTCGTTGCATTGACGGCACTGCTTAATCAACGTGAACAAGGGGCTTAAGCCCCTTATTTCTCACACTTATTTCTTACACTTACACTCACACTCACACTCACACTCACACTTAATTTATCCCTGTCTTAACCCTTGTTTGTCCCTCACCAAAGCGCAAAGGGCTATATTCGTCTAGCTAAATAGCAGGTGCCGTTATGACACCCAATCATGGTTTACTGTTTCGCTGGTCATGTAGAGCAGTTAAATACTTTGCTTTTCTGTTAGTTGGATTAGGGTTGGGCTATACCCTATCTCATGTGTTTGGACTGTCCAAGCTGTTTTTACAACTCGCGATCGCCCTTTGGCCGCTGATTTGTCGCTTGGGATTATTGTTGGCCTGTTCGATGTTACTGGCAGTAATTACGGAATCAATGAAGCACTAAAAATTCGTAACCGTTCACATCCCCCCATCAGAAAAGTGTTGCGGGCTACGCCCGCGTGTTCCTCCCCTGATGGGGAGTGAACGGTTACAAAAATTCAGATTCCAATTAGGGAGCAACGTTATGTTAGATCTACCAGTTGAGTGCCCCAAATGTGGTAAACGAACAATTATTCAACGGGGGCCGGATTTATATCAATGTCTCAGTTGCGACTTCACCAGAGACTTTAGTGAGGCTGTAGCCACAACAGCCTCTCAAACCAAAAAGCCACCTAAACAAAGACAGGAAACGACCCAAGAAGAACTGTCGCCGCTGCCGATTTTCATCTTAGGTACGGCGTTCGTATTTGCCTTGTTTCTGAATTCCCAAGGCACCAGCCAACCTGTTCCCCAATCGCCCAAAACGTCTTACATTCCGGATGCTTTATCTGTGATTGCCTCCACCTAAAGGCTATCGCAACCGGAAATCAGTCTGCATCCTGCAATCGACGCATTGCCCGATCGCCGTGGTCAACCAACCTTTAAGATGAGACAGAAGTAACCGTTCACATCCCCCCATAGGAATAGCAAAAGTATCTCCCCTAACGGCTACCGTGTATACAGATCTTGGGACGAGAGTTGTTATCTCTGCTTTACCCCCCTTAATCCCCCCTTGGAAAGGGGGGAAATCCAGTTCTCCCCCTTTCCAAGGGGGAGTTAGAGGGGGTCAGCAATGCGACTCTATGCACAAAGAGATTTGTGTATACACGGTAGCCCCTGACGGGGAGTGAATGGTTACAGACAGAAGATTCACGGTTACTGTTTAATCCGGGTGTAATCCGGACTGGGCGATATTTATGGTCGGGCAACAACTGGGATGGTGGAAAGGATTGACGCAGGGCCGATCGCTGTCATCCCAACTGATGGGCATCGGGATGGGGTTAACGGTGGTGTTTTTGGCGATCGCCATCCTCTCTCCCGTCTTCCAAGCGTGGGGTTGGCTGCAAGACCCGACCGAATTTTTGGCGAATCCACCCCACGATCCACCCTCACTCCAGCATTGGTTTGGCACAACGCGCCAGGGCTATGATGTGCTGTCGCGATCGCTGTTTGGCAGTCAGGTGGCTCTACAAGTTGTGCTGTTGGCGACGGCCTTCAGTTTGCTGGTGGGGGTGCCGCTGGGGTTGGTGAGTGGCTATTTGGGCGGACGGTTGGATCGGCTGTTGGTGTTTTTGATGGACGCAATTTACACCCTGCCTGCCCTGTTGCTGTCAGTCACTTTGGCGTTTGTGGTGGGTCGAGGGGTGTTGAATGCCGCGATCGCCCTCAGCATTGCCTACATTCCCCAGTATTACCGCGTCATCCGCAACCACACCGCCAGCATCAAAACCCAATTGTTTGTGGAAGCGGCACAGGCGATGGGCGCGTCTACGCCAGATATTTTGACGCGCTATTTGTTTTTGAATGTGGTGCAGAGCGTCCCCGTCTTATTTACGCTGAATGCGGCTGATGCCATTCTCACCCTGGCTGGGCTGGGATTTTTGGGGCTAGGGTTACCAGAACAGGTACCCGAATGGGGGCACGATTTACGCCAAGCCCTTGACGCGCTACCGACGGGGATTTGGTGGACGACCTGTTTCCCCGGTTTGGCGATGACGGGGCTGGTTGTGGCTCTGTCGTTACTGGGCGAAGGGTTGAATGAGTTACTTGACCCGCTGCAACAGCGCGATCGCGCCGATTAACTCCATTATCAAAACTTTATTACTGCATCGGTTAAAACTAATAAACTTCGCGATCGCCACCCCCTAGAAACAACGTAAGATCACATCATGAGATCACATCATGGTGATAACTGTTCACGTCTCCCCAGTGAAAGGTGTTGTAGGCTGCGCCCGCTGCTCCCTGACGGCAAGTAAACGGTTACATTCTGAACAGGCAAGGAGATTAAGGGATCTGCAAATAAATGATCT
>CAZJZR010000151.1:1865-4379 GCA_964550475.1 uncultured bacterium | reverse complement strand
AAATAAATGATCTGTAAATAAATGATCTGTAAATAAGTCTGTTAATCAGTAACGTATCCACGCCGCTACCCGTAGGGACACGGCAATGCCCTGTCCCAGCGATCACGGGGATATGATTTTTCCGCAAGTCCTTAAGTCCCTGGTCTGTTCGTGACTGATTGCGGATTGCTATATATTGGGGCAAGTTTTGCAGTGATTTTAGGGTTTTCGGTTTGGCCAACGGTATTATTTCTGGCTGAATATGGGGTTAGGACAGCAGATTTTAACGTTTCGGCGTAGAGTACGCAAAGTCTTGCTGCCAATCTTACTGGGTAGCTTGGGTTCGGCCACTATAGTTGTGCTGTGGCAACAGCTATTACTGCAAGAACAACTGCATATTGAGCGGCTAACGGAACAATACACCGCCGAAACCGTAGATCGCTTAAACGAGAAACTGATTGATCGGATCAATGCCCTGGATCGGATGAAGCAACGGTGGGAAGCCCAAGGTGGTACGCCCCGTGCTTTGTGGGAAGCCGACGCGATCGCCTACAACCAGGATTTTTACAGCATCAGAGCCTTCCAATGGGTCGATTCGTCCATGCGAGTTCGATGGATTGTGCCATTGCAAGGCAACGAAGCCGCGCAAAACCTATTAGTCAACCGCGAAATTCACCGTCGGGTGGCGTTTAGTGTTGCCCAAAGTCTGCGGCAAGTCACACTAACCAACATCATCTCCTTGAGACAAGGCGGTCAAGCCTTTCTGGCGATCGCGCCATTATTCATCACACCGCCCCCATCATCGACGGGTCTTAGTTCATCCAGAGATACATCCAGGAATACATCTAGAGATACATCTAGAGATACATCTGCGGTTCGCGCTACGCCCATCCCAACCCGGCGCACGCTATCCCAACCGCCACAACCGACGGCATCTCAGCAGTTTGACGGCTTTTTGGTGGTTGTATTTCAGGTGCCAGAGTTTTTTACTAATGTTGTGCAGCGATCGCCCGATTATGCCATCCGGTTATACGACGGCGATCAATTAATTCATGCCTATCTCACTAACCAGGACAATCCAGCCAACGGTTTACCAGCAGTTACCCCAGCAGCCACAGAACCGTTCATTCCAACCACTACCCCCGTTATCACAACGACTACCGCCATTAAAATTTACGGGATGAATTGGCGGTTGGAAGTCACTCCTACACCACGACTGATCCAACGGGAGCGATCGCCCCTACCCACGCTGATCTTAATCGGTGGCCTCATTTCCGTTTGGTTGTTGGCTCTGGTAATTTATCTGACCCAATTTAGCTATCAGCGGGCAAAAGGATTAGCACATGCCAACCAAAAATTGCAGCAAGAGATCCAGCAGCGGCAAACCGTGGAAACCAGTTTGCGCCAAAGCCAAGCCACCAAACAAGCTATCCTCACCGCCATTCCCGACCTGTTGATTCAAATGAAAGGGAGTGGCGAATATGTGGACTTCATTGCTAATTCGTCAATTAACATCTATCAGGACGAGAAACCGCGTCAAGCTGTCACCCCTTACGACATCTTGCCGAACGACTTGGCGGCGTTGCGGATGCACTACACCCAGCAAGCCCTAACCACAGGCAAAATGCAAATTTATGAACACGAATTAACCTTTAATGGGCAATCCTGCCATGAGGAAGTGCGGATTGTCCCCATGGGTGAGGATCAGGTGTTAGTGCTGATTCGCAATATTGACGAGCGTAAGCAGCAAGAAGTAGTGCAACAACAGATTGAACAAGCCTTACGGGAAAGTGAGGCCAAATATCGCCATTTAATTAGCAATCTTCATGCGGGGTTTGTGGTGCATGCCCCGGATACCAGCATTTTGCTCTGCAATGTCACCGCCTGCGAACTGTTGGGGCTAACCATGGAACAGATGCAGGGCAAACAGGCGATTGATCCCGCCTGGCATTTCCTGCGCGAGGATGGCAGCATCATGCCCTTGGCTGAGTATCCCGTCAATCGGGCGATCGCCACCCATGTACCGCTGATTAATTATGTTCTCGGTATCCATCACCCCAATGGGTTGATTGTCTGGGTGCTGGTGAATGCCATTCCAGAATTCAATGTGGCGGGTGACTTACAACAGATTGTGATTACGTTTATCAATATCAGCGATCGCAAACGCGCGGAACAGCAACTGCAAGAACTCTCGGAACGGTTCAATGTCGCCATCCAATCCGCCCAAATTGGCATTTGGGATTGGGATATCCGGTTCAATCATTTGATTTGGGACGATCGGATGTACAAACTGTATGGCATCCAGCCCGAAAATTTTTCAGGAGCTTACGAAGCCTGGGACTCGGCCATGCATCCAGACGATCGCCCTGCGGTTGTCGCAACTCTGCAACAAGCGGTCAGAGAGAAACGCAGCTTCGACACTGAATTCAGAGTCGTCTGGCCCGATGGCACGATTCGCTTCATCAAAGCCTACGGGCTAGTGCAACACGACTCCCAAGGCCAACCCATGCGGATGATTGGCGTGAATTATGACAT
>CAZJZR010000151.1:0-1765 GCA_964550475.1 uncultured bacterium | reverse complement strand
GGCTATGCCGAACACGAAATTGACAACCACGTCGATGAATGGTCTACACGGGTACATCCCGACGATCTACCGGGCGTGATGCAATTAATTCAAGACCATTTTGCTCAGAAAACCCCGTTCTACCTCTCAGAACACCGAGTCCGGTGTAAAGATGGCTCTTACAAGTGGATTTTGGATCGGGGGCAAGCCCTGTGGGATGCAGAGGGGCAACTCATTCGGATGACGGGTTCCCACACCGACATTACCGAACGCAAACAGATGGAACTGGAACTGGCGGATGAACTGCGCCGCCGCAAAATCCTCTTCCGCAGCTCCTTTGACGGGGTGGTGGTGATGAACCAGCAGGGCGATGTGGTGGAAACCAACGTCAGTTTTGCCCAGATGTTGGGCTACACGGTTCCCGAAATGCTGACCCTGAATGTGGCGGATTGGGATGCCAACTGGACGCGCCAACAACTAGAGCAACTGCTCAATCGGGACGAGGTTATCCCGTTGTTTGAAACTCGCCACCGTCGCAAAGATGGCTCAGTATTTGATGTGGAAGTCAGTTGGAGCCGTGTGGAACTCAAAGGCGAAATCCTCAACTTCTGCATTTGCCGGGATATTAGCGAACGGGTCCGCTGGCAAACCGCGTTGCGAGAGTCGGAAGAAAAGCTGTCGAGCATTCTGGACAATGTGGATGCGTCAGTGGTGCGGTTCCGGATGTACCCCAACCGCGATTGGCAGTATGACTACATTTCCAGCCCGTCGGAGCGGTTGTTTGGTTGTAGCCCAGAGACATTCAAGCGCGATAAGCAGACGTGGATGTCGCGCTTGCATCCCGACGATCGCGATCGGGCGATCGCAACGGCCTTCGACACCATCTTGGCCGCCAGCACCCACACGATGGAATACCGCTACTGCCACCCCGACGGCAGCATCCGCTGGGTATCTGAAACCCTGTCCGCTCGCTGGCATGAAGCCGAGCAATGTTGGCTGGTCACAGCAGTACGGTTGGATATCACCGATCGCAAAACCGCTGAACTGGCATTGGCTGAAAGTGAAGCCACCAAACAAGCCATCATTGCCGCCATCCCCGACTTGCTGATTCGGATGCGGGCGGATGGCACCTACCTGGAATTCCGCGCTACACCGGAATTTAGAGTCCTTTGCGCCGACCTGTTGGGCCGGGAAATTAACAACCGCGATGCCCTCCCCCCTGACTTAGCCGAACTGCGGATGGACTATACCCAACGAGCCTTAGCCACAGGTAGCTTACAAATCTACGAACAGGAAGTTGAGATTGACAACGAACGGTTATACGAAGAAGTGCGGATTGTGCCGATTGATGCCGATCAGGTGTTGATTATGGTGCGGGACATTACCCAGCGCAAACAAGCGGAACTGGAACTGTTCGATCAAAAAGAACGCATCCAAACCATTGTCGATAATATCCCGGTGATGATTGCCCTGTTTGATGCCCAAGGGCGCATCCAACTGATTAACCCGGAATTGGAGCGGATCTTGGGTTGGTCATTCCAAGCATGGCAACAGCAAAACCTCCTACTCGCCTGTTATCCCGACCCCGCCTATCGCCAAGAGGTGTTAAGTCATATGCTGGCGGCGAATGGGACATGGAAGGATGTGCAAACGGTGAATGCCCATGGAGAGGTGATTGAAACGTCGTGGGCGAATGTGCGGTTATCCAATGGCATGATCCTGGGGATTGGCCAGGATATCCGCGATCGCAAACGGGTGGAACAGGCGATGCGTCAGGCCATGGAAG
>CAZJZR010000150.1:5220-7647 GCA_964550475.1 uncultured bacterium | reverse complement strand
CTCCTTACTATATACTCATTCAACAGTTTTGTACCCACCAACCTGAATACTTACCTTTAGCCAGCCAACTGAAGTTGGAACTACAAACTAAATAGTTCTTGTAGATGCGGTTTTAACCGCCCCTCCCCCAAACGTGAAATACGCCCCTTATTCACTGCTTTGGGGGTACTTAAGAATTCGGGCGCGATCGCTCAAAATCTGCCTAAATTCTTTTTTGATCATTTTTGAGACATTCAGATCTTTGCCATAGTGCCCATTTTTATAAGTTCTGACCTCCGAATGAGCGTAATTATCTTCATTGGGGTCGTGAACCACATTCCAGGTATAGAAAGTATTTGCATCACTTTGGCGTTCTGAAGGAAGATCTTCTACCTTAAATGCTGCAATACCCCAAAGTACATAACTCGGAACCAGCACATCTTCGGGCTGGCTATATTTGGCTCGGTTCACCGAGAAATCTGGAAACCTCAAAGCTGTAGGGAGCAAACGATTCTCCAACACATGCTCTAACTGGCAACGATAGTAGAGATCTTCAGAAGGAGCGAAAATTGGGTCAACCGGGCGACCTCGCCGATACATTCGTTCTGGACGGTTATCCTCTGATAAAGTCACGAATTCTTCTCAACGTTGCTTCAATGGTTTCCGTACCAGAATCGACTTCCCAAACCGTTGGAGTATCTTGTCCAGTTGAGGTAACAGCCAGTATTTCACCAGTATTAAAACATTCTACATCCGCATATTTAGTTCCACGGATGAATGAAATACCGATGCCATTTTCAACAGATGGCGTGATTTGACTAGGTGGAAAATTTATCCGTCTTAATACTAAGAGTACTCGTCTCGTGTGGTTGATAGCTGTGGAGTTTGGAGACTCTGTACCACAACCATCCCAGTTATGAGATAAATGGCTCACTTGATCGAGCTTGCGTAACCACTTTAAGAACCAAGCATCTTCTCCACATTCTGGGTTAAGTCTATGTAACTGAGAAGTATTGTTAAAAGTACGCTCTAAACCTTTCCACCCCAAAGTCAGTAATGCCTTATCCATGGGCTTGAATTTATCCCAGCCGTCTTTCGAAAAGGATATTTTAGGAATACTAATGACCCTGAATTTTGTTTTGGAGGATGACTGAAAAGTCGAGTAAAGAGACCGGAATCTCTTATGAGTCCTGAAACCTTCATTTTGTTCTGAAGGGCTAACCTTTCCAGACATCCTCTTAGCTTTAGATATCCCTTGTATCGTCATTTTCTGCATCCTCCTCTGTCTCTATCAAATCAAACATTTCTAGAATGTTTTCAACCAAGGATGTAGCCGTCTCAATGCTCATACTCAAAGAAACTTCTAGCTCTCTGTCAATTTGTGAAGGTGTAGCAGGAGGATCTACTAATGCATCTTTAACTTCTCCCTCATCATCAAGTGTTAAGTGAACTCTTTTGGGAATTGAACGCCTTTCGCTAAACAGCTCAAGCATGATATCGCCATCATTCTTGAGAGTACTGTGAAATCCATCAATCCTGATCACTCGATGAAAGTTACTCTTTACGTAATTAATGATGAGTTGTTCAGACGGCAACCCATCATTCACACTATGTTCCTGCTGGTTCACATCCTTTACCTCCCAATTCTATTTTGCCCTAAGATTTTGTTTCATCAAAATAGGGTGGACGATAGTCCACCCTTGACATAATCCGTAACGTAAGCCAATGCCCACTCTATTGTTACAGCCTAACTTTTACACCCTACTCCACACCTTCGATGCGGTCTTCCACCTCTTGGTACAGTTCCCGCAGCAGTTGCAGATTGCTCTCACTGGTTTCCCAGTAGCCGCGACCGTTCACCTCCAGCAGGGTTGACACCACCTTGCGGAACGAGTGGGGATTCAGGTTCATCAACCGTTGGCGCATTGCCTCATCTTGGATAAACGTGGTGTTGACATCCTCATACACCCAGTTATCCACCGCGCCCGCCGTGGCCGACCAACCCATCGTGTTCACCAGTCGCTTCGACAACTCGCGCACCCCTTCATAGCCGTGGGACAGCATCCCCTCGTACCACTTGGGATTCAGCAGCTTTGTCCGGGCATCCAGGCGCACCGTTTCCGACAGCGTGCGGACTTGGGCATTGGCCGTCGTCGTATCGGCAATGAAGGACGCGGGTTTCTTACCGTCGCCGCGTAGGGTAGCCACCACCTTGGTGGGGTCAGAGTCGAAGTAGTGGGAGACATCGGTGAGGGAAATCTCGGAGGAATCCAGGTTTTGGAAGGTGACTTCCGCCGTCTTCAACGCCGCCTCAAATACGCGCCGATCCTGATCCATCATGCCGGGGTTATCGGCATTGAAGGCAAAGGACTTCCGCGCCAGGTACATATCCTGGAGTTCCGACTCACTTTCCCAGGTGCTATTTTCCACCGCCAAGTTGACATTGGA
>CAZJZR010000150.1:0-5120 GCA_964550475.1 uncultured bacterium | reverse complement strand
TCCAGCAGCCGATCCACCACCACCTTGGCAGTCTTGACAGCGGCGGCAGTGGGAATGGCTTGGGGATCGAGGGCGTGGATGTTCTTGCCGGTTGGCAACACATCGGGGTTCCGCACGGGGTCACCGCCGGGGCCAGGGAGAATGTAGTCCCCTTCCAATGCCCGCAGCAACGCGCCCAGTTCGTTGTCGGCACACACCTGTTGCAGACAGAACTCTAGGAACTCAAACAGCGGCTTCAGGGCTTCCTCGTCCACATTGGGGTAGCCAGACTCATGCAGGCTTTCCACCCAGGGTTCCTTGCGACCCATGTTGAAGAAGTTGAGCTTGGAGACGAGGGATACCCGCCCTTCAGCGTTGGTCTGCTCCTTCACCAGCGCGGCGACAGCAGCACGGGTGGCTTGGGTGATGGTTTGCAGCAGTTGCACATCGTCGAGGTTACCCCGATCGCTGCCACCATACACCTGATCAATATCCCGTCCCATGCTGTTGGCAATGATCCGGGGCAGGCTGAGGATGCCCTCTTCGCTGCGATCGAGGCTGGCGATGTTGACCAGAGTGGCGATCGCCTCCTCCGCACTGGGGGGCTTGCCGATCACATGCAACCCACAGGGCAGCAGGCGCGACTCAATTTCCATCAGCTTGCGGTACACCTGCCCCACCAGTTGATCCCGTTGGTCTGCGGTCATGGTTTGGGCATCCGGCACCTGCTCCTCCGGCAGCGGTTCGGTGGACACTACCCCCGTGACAAACGACCAATCAATGTCCTTGTCCAGATTCACCAACCGCGCCTTATCGATGATCGTGTTGGTGATGGCGATGCCGCGTCCCGTATCCTTCAGGGTTTGGTAGGAGGCAATCAGTTCGTTCAACTCCTGCAACCCCTTGTACAGCCCCGCGTTTTCTGCCGGGGGGGTGAGGTAGCTGATGGTTTGGGCGTAGCCGCGCCGTTTGGCGATCGTCGCTTCGGAGGGGTTGTTGGCAGCGTAATAGTAGAGGTTGGGGATGGAGCCGATCAGGTTATCGGGGTAGCAGGTACCGGACATGCCCATTTGCTTACCCGGCATGAACTCCAGCGATCCGTGGGTGCCGAAGTGAAGCACCGCATCCGCGCCCCAAATCCGCTCCAGATAGGTGTAGTAGGCGGCAAAGCCATGGTGGGGACTGGCCGATCGCGAGAACAATAACCGCATCGGGTCGCCCTCGTAACCAAAGGTGGGTTGCACACCGATGAACACATTGCCGAAGTGCTTGCCGTAGATCAGCAGGTTTTCGCCATCGGTGTTCAGATGTCCCGGTGGTGGCCCCCAGTTTTCCTCCAACCGTTGGGAGTAGGGGGTCAGCCGCTCGTACTCTTCCACCGACATCCGGTGGGCAATGTTCAACTGCGGGCTGGCGTACTGGGCTTGGGCATCGTGGATCACCGCTTCCATCAGCCCCATGGCGGTGTCGGGCAGGTCTTGGATGTCGTAACCGTTGTGCTGCAACGCCTTCACCACTTCGTAGATCGAGGCAAACACATCCAGGTAGGCGGCGGTGCCAACGTTGCCCTTGTCGGGCGGGAAGCTGAAAACGGTGATGGCAACGCGCTTGTCTACTTTGGGTTTTCGGCGCAGGTTGCCTAACTTGAGGGCACGTTGGGCGATGGTTTCCACCCGATCCTGGAGGGCGATCGCCTTTCCGGTAGAGCCATCCCGCCCGGACAGGATTAGCGGTTCGATCGCCCCATCCAATTCCGGAATGGCAATCTGCAACGCCACCTGAATCGGGTGCAGCCCCAAATCACTGTCTTCCCACTCTTCCGTGGTTTGGAACACCAGCGGCAACGTCACCATATAGGGACGGTTCAGCTTTTTCAGACTGTCGATCGCCTTCGGGTGATCCTGGCGGGCGGGGCCACCCACGAGGGCAAATCCAGTCAGCGACACCACCACATCGACAATCGGTTGCTTATCCTTGCCAGAGTCGGGAATGTAGCTCCAGAAGTAGCTGTCCACGGGCTTGGAAAAGTCCAATCCGCCCGCAAACACGGGGATCACCCGCGCCCCACGGGACTCAATTTCCTGCACCAAGGCGACATAGTGGGCATCATCCCCGGTGACCAAGTGGGTGCGTTGCAGAATCAAACCCACACAGGGAGCCAAGGGATCTTTCAAATCCTCGTCCACATCCCGCCGCGAACTATACCAGTTGAGGTATTCCTTCACGTCCTCAAACATCTGCGGTGCCAGGGGATGCCAAATCCCCATGTCGGGATAGGTGACGGGATCGTTGTAGCTGAGGGTGGCATGGCCGTTATCGCCAGCGGGTTTGCGATCGCCCGTCAGCACGTACTTATCCGCCAACATCAGCAGGAAGTTTTCCAAGTTCTCCGACGAACCACCCAGCCAGTACTGGAAGCTGAGCATGAAGTTGCGGGCATCCTGCGCCTTATCAATCGGCAGGTACTTCAACACCGACGGCAGGGTGCGTAACAGCTTTAACATGCCATCTTGGAAGCCGGAACCGGATTGCTCCTTGCGCTTCTTCATGAACTGGGCGATCGCGCTCTTGGATTGTCCCAGTTGCGCCATCGAGAAACTGCCCAGCTTATTCAGGCGCATCACCTGCGGCATCGAAGGGAACACCACCGCTGCACTCAGGCGATCTCGATGGGGTTCCACCGCTGCCACCACCTTATCGGCCAAATCTTCAATGAAAATCAGCGAGGCAATGAACAAGTCCGCACTGCCCACATCCTGCTGGAACTGGGCGTAATTCTCCGGACTGCGTAACTCTTCAATCAGATAACCGCTAATCTCAAACGCCAGACTGGGATTGGCTTTGTTAATGGCACGCACCGCCGCTGACAACGCACTCTGATACTGGGCCTCTAACACGACATAGACCACCTTAATCAGGGTGCGCCCTTGCAAATCGTCGGGTGCAATGTGTCGAACGGTGGGCTTGACGTGGGTGAACATGAAGTAGGACTCCTTATAAAGCCTGCTTATTAAGTCTGGGGGGAATTGATTCGGACTGGGAAGACCCGTCAAATCTGCCTCATTCAACCAATGAGTAGAAACTCTTACCCAGTCGGATGACTATATTAAGGGTTGTATCAGAAAACGACTGCCTAGGTTGACCTGTAGGCTCGCATTGACACAATTTGATAGAAATGAAACCGGAAACCGTTTAGAAAATTAACATTTTTTTGAGCAAATACTTTCAGAATTTTTTACAAAAGTTAATAAAATTTGCATTCTTTGGTGATCTTTAGTCCAATGGTTTAGCAGTCGAATGGTTTAGCCTGCATGACTCCGGAGAAGAATTGGGCTACGACAGAGGCAGGGTAACAATCCCCAGCCAAAATTTTTCAATACTGTGAATAATGATCGCCAGTTGTTCGGGGTCAGTGGACTTAATCACGTAACAGTTGCCCTGCAAGCTATAGGTTCTGAGGATGTCATCCGTTTGGGGCGAAGTGGTCAAGACAATCGTGGGAATCCGACGTAGCTGGGGATGGGTTTTAATGGTTGTCAACACCTCCAGTCCCGATACCTGTAAATCCAGCAAAATTAGGTCAGGGCGGCTGGCTTCGGTGTATGGCCCCCGCTGGTGCAGGTAATCCAACGCCAGTTCAGCATCCGCGATCGCCACAATCTCTGGTTGGGTTGTACTCCCCTGCAAGCCTTCCTGGATTAATTGCATCTGCTCTGGATTGCTTTCAATCACCAGAATTAGTCGATTGGTAGTTGATCCACCGTTCATGCATACCCCGCAATTATATTTATCCTGTGATGCCCTCGACATAGCCATAGCCATCAACATAGCTAATGGTTGTCATTGGTCATCTCTAATCCTCAAGCCGCGTTGCTATTCCCCAAATATCCTAGAATGGATACCGAGTTCAGTATCCCCCTAGACCTATGACCTTACCCCTTCCGTTGGCTCTGGTGGTTTATCTTGGTTTGGCTGGAGCCTACCTCTTGGTCGTACCTCTGATCATCTTCTTTTATTTACAGGCTCGTTGGAATGTTGCGTCGTCCCTAGAACGTGGATTCATGTATTTTTTGGTGTTTTTGTTCTTCCCTGGGATGTTGCTGCTGTCGCCATTTTTGAATTTCCGTCCCAAACCCCGCCAAATTGGGGCTTAGGTGGCGACATCGACACTATCCTAACGGCATATCAACCATAAGCCATGGGGAGACCATGGCAAGAAATGATGCGAAGAATTGATGTATTGGTGATTGGCCTAGGTGGCTTTCTGGCTGGAGGGGCGGTTTATCTGCTCCTCCAATTTATTGGGTTTGACAGTATTCAAGCCGGACTGTGGACGCAGGCGGTGTTGGTGTTGGCGGTGGTGGTGTGGTTGCTGACCTATGTGTTTCGGGCGGGTACAGGCACCATGACCTATCACCAACAGGTGAAAGATTATGAAGAAGCGGTGTTACAAAAACGCCTGGAAGAAATGACTCCAGAGGAGTTGGCGGCTCTGCAAGCGGAGGTGGAAGCGGAGCAAGTGAAGGAGGCCAGCGATCGCCCAACTCCCAGTTCCGAGTCCCTCTGATCGGATGAGTCGCTCGTAAAGTGTAACCGTTCACTCCCCGTCAGAGGAGAAACCAACGGGCGTAGTCCGCAACACTGTTCCCATGGGGGGCGTGGCGATGAAAATCACTGAACTCGCAAACTCTTCAGCCCTGTAAACAAACATTAAAAATTTGGAAAGCAGCCTCTCTAGAAGCTTGTCATTACCAACATCTTCCCCTCATCCCCCAACCCCTTCTCCCAAGGAGGGAGAAGGGGAGTTTCAAAGTCCCTCTCCCTACTTGGGAGAGGGATTTAGGGTGAGGGCAAGGCTTGCGGCATAAAGGTTTTAAAAAATGTTGGTAACGACAAGCTCTAGAAGGGGAAATTGCTCAAGGGGAAGCCGATTATCTGGTTACACCGAATAAGGGCTATTTTGATCATCCATTTCTGTGTGTGGTTGAAGCAAAACGGGATGATTTTTATCAAGGATTGGCTCAATGTTTGATTGAGATGAAAACCTGTCAGTGGCAAAATCAAACCGCTGGCAGATCTGCTGATATCTTTGGCATTGTCACGAATGGAGAAGGCTGGAAATTCTACAAATTGAATCAATC
>CAZJZR010000149.1:0-7677 GCA_964550475.1 uncultured bacterium | reverse complement strand
CGATTCACCCGGTTCCTACTCCCTAATCCCCATATAATTTGGCGAAGGTATTGATGGAAAGGTTTCTGCTAAAGCTAATCCAGAAACTCCATCAAATTCCACATCGACTGCATAACTATAGGTAGTCAACAAATCTTTGATGATTTCAGCAATGTCTTGATCGTCTTCTATTAGCAGAATTCTCATGGCAATGACATCCAAACTAGAACCACAGATCGTATCTATTTGTATCTATTTGCAGTAACTGTCCACATTCCCCCGTGGGAAACGGGTTGCGGGCTACGCCGGTTGGTTCCTCCCCCAAGGGGGAATGAACGGTTACCGACAAGGCACTAAATCTACTTGTGGATTATTCTCGATTTTGTTGAGTTGATTGAAACCTGCTATCAATTGTCTTTGCGACTCATGATCAGGATGATCTGTCAAATCAACAGTTTCCCGCACTTAATATCAGCGGTATATCCATATCAGCGGGATATCAGCGATTGATTCCGGTTTTGATGCCTAGGACTATTGAGCGGTGTAAGTGCAACTCACATCACCCTAATCGTCTATACAACTTGTATGTCGGCTTCAGCCTTGTGTGTCGGCTGAAGCAAAAGCCATATTGCGGCGACTTAAAGCAGCTTAAATCGTCCAAGCCACAGCTTTTTATCTCTATCAGATAGTCAGTTAATGCAGGTAGTCAATTCATGCAAGAGCACCACTAGCCAAACTGCTCAGTTTGCAACTAGATTCGTAACCATGTAGGCCACAGGTAGCCTAGAAACTAAGATCCCAGTTACGTCTCCCAGTCATGTCAGAGACGGGGTGCTGATTGGTTATTTAATTTTCTATAAATTCGATTGGCTCAATGTGGTCAGTTAACCACACCGCCCCAGGTGATCGGTTGATGAAGAATTAAATGAAATTGGGATATGCAGATATCCTGAATTGCAGCTTAGGAATTACAGATGAAACGCTGCCAACACTATATGCAATACAAACAAATCCCAATTGATGTATTGAGAAAAAGGCAGCTAAACCTAAGCAATATGAAACAACAAATGCACTCCAAAACTGATACCCTGACTGATGTTGGAATGCAGATGCAACATAGGATGAAATATACACCTATCATCGCGCAATTTGCGATCGCCGATGGTTAATTTTCTGCCACAAATTAATCCAACTATAGCCGATGAACGTAAACTTTGTTAGCCAGGTTTTTTTTCAGTCAAAATGCAAAGTGCAGCTTTATAAATTTTATAAAGTTTAATCTTAAGTAACTTGGGCAATTTGTAATTGGGCAATTGGCGACGTAATGATCGTCTCTGCTCAGTCCTCCACAGCGTACCGTTTACAGCGGCACCTACAACAGTGGGCAACCCCACACTAGTAAATCCACAGCCTACTCTATATTTACACTATCATTGCTTGAATCTGTATCAACACGGTTAGGACGTGCCGGATATAACATCGGAGTCTTACAACTTAGATATTATCACTGTTCACATACCAGTGTACGCTCTAAAACGCTGGCACTGTTCACAAATTCTTCACAGTTTTCACATAAATTATCTTCATACTTAACTGATTAAAATCCCGTGGGGCGGTTGATGAAGTACGGTCGATTTAAGCAAGATCTCGCACCCAAGATCGCGGCTGAGTGGTAGATGGAGTGGGCATCGCCTACGGCACCGCCAGCCCTGAGCCGTCGTTTTTGCGGTCATTGCCGTAACAGCAGATCAGGCTTTCAGACTGTCATCATTCATAACCGACCGTTAAAACCAGACCGTAGCGTTCAGATTTGCCACTGTAAGAAATTTGTCACTGTAAGTTTGCCACTGCTAAGACAGTAAGATAAAAACGGTGAAGGATATGACTGAAAGGCCGATCGCACGCCTCAGATTTGCACCCATCAATCCGATACAGGCTTGCACCGATTTGACCACTCCTTTGCCAAGAGGCGATTGGAGTTGTCTATCATTATGACCATTGCTCCGTTTGCTTGGCCACACCTGGAAACTATTCTGGACTGGCACCCACTGACAGCATCACTCGATATGCCTGTGCTGGATGCGATCGCCCACTTGGGACAGGCTTCGCGCCAAGGGACGCACAGTTGCATTGTGGTGGTGGCTCCGGCGTTAGGGGCTGAGATTGGGTCGGCGGCAGATCGTCAAACCAACCGATCCACAGGACACAGGCAGAAACAGATCGGTTCTGGTAACCAAATTGCAGGCAATGGGGCAAGTCAACCGAACCAACGCAAAGCCAAGCAACAACACCCAACGCAGCACGCTACCCAAGCTCCACCCACCACACCGCACCGGGTTATGGGCATCTTTACGCAGGGGGATGGGTTACGATGGCTGACCCAACAGGCCACAGCAGCCAAGCCTGGGCAGTGCCTAGCGGCGGTGATGACCCAACCCGTCATTACGCTGACCTTGCCACAGTCTGGACAAGAGGAACCACCAACTGTCAGTACCGTGTTGGCGTTGATGCAAGAGCATCAAATTAGCCATTTGCCGATTGTGAATCAGCAGCAGCATTTGCTGGGGATCATCAGCCAGGCGGATCTGCTGCGGGCAGTGACTAGCGGGGCGATCGCCGCTGATGGCTCATTCGGATCGCGGCCAGTTGCGGCCTCTGCATCCAGCAGCTCTTGGCTAGCGATGCCTGAAACAGGTATGACTGAAAATGGCATGACTGACACTGGCAATGGAGGAGCCGGGGATCAAGACATTCAGGGGATGTCGGAATGTTTGCTGCATGGTGTGGCACGGCCAACCGAAACCTGCGATCGCCCC
Source organism: uncultured bacterium (assembly GCA_964550475.1). Lineage (GTDB taxonomy): Bacteria > Cyanobacteriota > Cyanobacteriia > CAIUCS01 > CAIUCS01 > CAIUCS01. The sequence continues at coordinate 4,882 of CAZJZR010000149.1, read as the reverse complement.
CAGTTAATTGCCGATCTACAACATCATCAAGATCAATGGCACGCCTTGTTTACCCATGCCTTAGACGCAATTTTTATCATTGATGAAAACTGCGTTTGTGTGGATGCCAATCCAGCCGCCTGCAAGCTGTGTCAGTTACCGAAAGAGCAGTTATTAGGCTTAACAATGGAGCAATTGGCCGATCCCAGCTTGAATGTGCATTCCATGTGGTGTCGGTTTATTGAACAAGGCCAATTAACTGGGGAATGGTTGCTCCGCCGACAGGATGGCACCGTTTGCGAGACGGAATTTGCGGCGGTGGCGAACTTTTTGCCGGGACGGCATCTGTCAATTTTGCGGGATGTCAGCGATCGCAAACGGACAGCAGCGGAAACAGCCCAAACCCAAGCGACGTTACAGACGCGGGAAACCCAACTGCACCTGATCTTAGATGTCACCCATACCGCCTGTTGGGATATTGATTTGGTGACTGGGCAAGCGGTTTGGAATGACGAAACTTACCGAATGTTGGGGTATGCTCCCGGAGAGGTGATCCCCTGTTATGAGAACTGGCGCAAACGGGTACATCCGGACGATCTGACGCGGGTAGAACAGGCTGTTGCGCTAGCGTTTGACCAACGGCAAGATTTCAACACCGATTATCGGTTTATCGGGGCGGATGGCACCATCCGCTGGGTGACGGTGAGGGGATGCGGCATCTATAACGAGTTCGGGCAAGTGGTCCGGATGTTGGGCGTGGCGTTTGACATTAGCGATCGCGTGCAATGGGAACTTGCCCAACAACAAGTGGCACAACAGTTGGCGGCTGCGGCAGTGCAATATCGCCTGTTATTTGAAGCCAATCCCATGCCAATGTGGATTGTTGATCCCCGAACATTGCAGTTTTTAGCGGTGAATCAGGCGGCGATCGCCCACTATGGGTACAGTGAAGCCGAATTTTTGGCGATGACGCTGTTTGATATCCGCCCACCGGATGACAGAGCCAAACTGCACGCCACCTATTGTCAACTGCAATCTGAACGGGCAAAACACCTAGAACCACCGTCCAGCCAGTCTGCTACCCCCCATACTGAACCACAGTCTGCACCCACCGTCAGCACAGATCTAACAACAAATCTAAAAACAGATCTAACAACAAATCTAAAACCAGATTTAAGAACAGATCTCACCCCTGATCTAAACGCTGCTTTGGTCTATCGCGATGAATGGCAGCACTGGAAACGGGATGGCTCATTGATTGAGGTGGAAATCACCAACAGCCCCATTGTCTGGCAGGGTCATCTGGCGGACTTGGTGATGATGCGAGACATTACCCAGCAGAAACACTTGGCCCGCCAACGCGATCAGGCAGAAGCGGCACTGCGTGCCAGTGAAGCCAACTTCCGCGTCTTGGCGATGTCGGCTCCGGTGGGTATTTTCCAAAGCGATCCCCAGGGAAATTTTACCTTTGTCAATCAGAAATGGCTGGAGTTAAGTCAACTCTCCCTAGCCAGTGCCCTGGATCAAGGCTGGTTGAGAGTCATCCATCCCCAAGACCGGGATCAGGTCTGTGCGGCTTGGTATCACAGCATTGCCCACGAAACCGAATTTGGCTTGGAGTATCGCTTGTGTGGCAGGGATGATCGGGTGACGTGGGTGATCGGGCGAGCCATGGCTGTGCGGGATGAACAGGGTGCAGTGACGGGCTATTTGGGCACCGTCACCGATATTACTGAACTGAAGCTGGCGGAAATGGCTCTGCATCGCCAACTGCGCCAAGAACGGATGGTTACCCATCTGGCTAACTTAATTCGGCGATCGCTGGATTTGGAGCAAATTTTGCAAACGGCAGTGCAAGAAATTCAGCAGGTGCTCCACTGCGATCGGGTGATTATTTTCCAATTTGCACCAGACTGGCAAGGCCATGTGATCGCGGAAGCTCTGGCACCGGGTTGGACATCCATGCTCAACATGAACATTTACGATCCCTGTTTTGCCAAAGGCCAAATCCAGCCGTTCCAACAGAGACAGCATAGTGCCTACTCGGACATTCACCTCGCTAATCTACAACGCTGTCATGTGGAATTGTTGGAGCATTTCCAAGTCAAAGCCTACGCGGTTGTGCCAATTTTTCAGGGCGATGTTCTCTGGGGCTTAATCATTAACCACCAGTGTATGGCTCCCCGATCCTGGGAACCGTTTGAAATTGATCTGTTGCAACAATTGGCGAACCAATTGGGAATCGCGGTGCAACAGGCACAACTGTATCAACAACTGCATCACCAATTGGATGATCTGCATCGGGTGGAACGTGCCCTGCGTGCCAGTGAAGCGTTGTATCGCAATTTGGTCGAAAGTCAGACGGAGCTAATCATCCGGATGGATTTGTCGGGACGATTAATCTTTGCCAATACGATCGCGCGGGTTCTATTTAACCTACGCCCAAGCATGATGATGCGGAAATACATCCTGTCACTGCTATTTCCCAATCAGTTAGACACTGCGGTTGATCTGATCCACCGTTTAACGGCTCAGCCTGACACGAACATTAAGGTGGAACAACGGGCGAATACAATCCAGGGTTGCCAGTGGTTTCATTGGAGTTTTGCGGCGATTCAAAACGACATCGGCGAGGTGGTCGAAATCCAAGCGGTAGGCCGCGACATTACGGAACGGATTCATTTGGAAATGGCTCGCGAAATTGCCGAACAAACGATTCACGATCAGGCGGCATTGTTGAATGTGGTGTCGGAAGCGATCGTCGTGGCGGATTTGCATTGCGATATTTTGCTGTGGAATCAGGGAGCGGCAACGCTGTATGGCTGGAAGGCGGAGGAGGTTGTGGGTCACCGTAATTTGGAACTCTTCTGCATTGATACTCCGAGCTATACAACCGCTTGGAATACGACCCTGGCGACAGGCTCCTGGACGGGCGAATTGACGAAAACTACACAACGGGGCGATCGCGTGATTGTGTCGAGTCGCTGGACATTGATCCATGAGTCCTTTGGTCACGCCCAATCGGTGTTGATGGTGGACACGGACATTACAGAACGCAAGGAATTAGAACGTCAAATCCGCCATGCCCAACGGATTGAAAGTATTGGCACCCTCACCAGTGGGATTGCCCACGATGTCAACAACATTCTCACCCCCATCCTGACTGCCGCCCAACTGTTACCCCTCAAACTGCCGAACCTGAATCCCAACGAGCGCAAATTGCTGACGTTAATCGAAAATAATGCCAAACGAGGGGCGGCCTTAATTGCCCAGGTGATGTCCTTTGTCCGGGGGGTGGATGGTCACTATGGCCCCGTCCACCTCAAGCTGGTGCTGCGAGAAATTCAGCAGGTGGTCGAAAATACGTTTCCCAAGAATATCGCCATCACGACCGACATTCAGCCGCAGTTACCGATGATTGTGGGCGATGTCACCCAATTACATCAGGTGTTGATGAATTTGTGCGTGAATGCCCGTGATGCCATGTCCACTGGGGGCAAAATCACCCTAACCGCTACCAGTTGTATGCTCACGGAACCACAGCCCAGCCTGGTGGCAGAAATTCCCGTCGGGGAGTATGTCACGATCAGCCTGCAAGATACGGGGACGGGGATTCCAGAGGGGATTGTGGATCGGATTTTTGACCCGTTTTTTACCACGAAGGAGCACGGGAAGGGCACAGGGTTGGGGCTTTCTACGGTCATTGGCATTCTCAAAAGCCATCAAGGGTATGTCAAAGTCAACAGTCATCTGGGGCAGGGGACTACCTTCACGCTCTTTTTCCCGGTCACGACCTCTACAGAGGTGCGGCAACCAACGATCCAACGGCGATCGCGTAACGGCAACGGGGAAACGATCCTGGTGGTTGATGATGAACCAGGCATTCGTAATTTGACCCAATCAATTTTGCAATTGCACAATTATCAAGTGCTGGTGGCGGAAACGGGCAATGCCGCGATCGCGGCATACACGCACCATCAGGCAGACATCCAATTGATTCTGATCGATATGATGATGCCAGAAATGGATGGCCCCAGTACCATCCGCGCCTTACGCCAGATCAACCCCGACAGTAAAATCATCGGCTTTAGTGGCCTTTCCTCTACCCACCAGTGGGCAGAAGCCGTCAAGGTGAATGGCTTTCTGCACAAACCGTTTAGCAACAATGATTTGTTAGAGCTGGTTCACAGCGTCCTGCACGGAGAAACGGGGATCACGAATTAATCGCAGGCTGTTTGGGAGGCAGGCTGTTTGCGGGACAGGCTGTTTGGGAGGCAGGCTGGTCGCGGCTGCATATTCTGGTCGTGGTCGTTGGTCACGCGGCCATGAGTCAACCGAGAATCAGTCAACCAGGAATCAGTCAACCAAGAATCCAGTCAACCGGGACTGCTGCAATGGCTGGAATGCGATCGCACTGCCCACAAAGTAAGGACTTGCCGAAACATCCAAATGTTGCGCGATATAACGGCTGGATTGACAGAATCAGGTAATCCAAGCTAAATCATGTTGCAACGACTCACTGAGCTTGGCTTCAATGCAACGTTTTCTTAACGTTCAATCAATTAATCGGCAATTCCATCAACTGCAATTCCATCAACTGTTAGGGGGATGTCTATGGATATCAGCCTAGTCGTATCCAACATCCTCAATCCGCCAGTGCTGTTTTTCTTCCTGGGCATGACAGCGGTGTTGGTCAAGTCGGATTTGGAAATTCCCCCGCCCGTCCCGAAATTATTTTCCCTGTACTTGCTACTCTCGATTGGGTTTAAGGGCGGCGTAGAACTGATTAAAAGCGGCGTGACCCAAGAGGTGGTGCTGACCCTCGCGGCGGCGATGGTGATGGCTTGCGTGGTGCCGCTCTACACCTTCTTTATCCTCAAACTCAAGCTCGACACCTATGATG
>CAZJZR010000148.1:0-7710 GCA_964550475.1 uncultured bacterium | reverse complement strand
ACTGTCCAAGTCGATGGGTCGCTACAGCGACGCGGAACCTTTGTATGTGCGATACATGCTAATTTGACAACCTTAACCCCGACGGAATTTCCAGATTAAACTGGATAAATCACTTTTACTGTCCAATCCAAGATTTTGGCGGTAAGTTTCAGATTACAGAGATCACATTTGGAGCAGAGGTAACTGATGGTTGATCTATATGACCTGATCCACAACATTGAGCAGCGTCCTGCCATGTACCTCGGACACCCATCGATTACCCATCTGCAATCGTTTCTGGCTGGGTATTTTCTGGCTCGTCAACAACTGGGTATTCCAGAAACAGAACAAGAACAACAATTCTCCGATTTTCAACCCTGGATTCAGCAGCGGTTCAAGATTAGCTCCGGACAATCCTGGGACAAAATCATTTTGTTTTTCTCTCAAGATGAGCACACTGCACTCCAGCAATTTTTCACTCTGTTTCATGAGTTTTGTAGTGCTATCCCATCTCACAGCGATCGACCATTGCAGTCATCATTACTGTAAATCAAACACTGCTCTATTCAAAGAACAACTCATTCTGGAAATTGAACAGATGCCAGACACTTTGTTGGGCATCTTGTATAGACGGTGTGCGTAAAATAAATTTATTAGCAGCCGATTATTGCAGCAGAGGCAGGCAATATGACCGTCCAAGAGCTTGAACAACTACTGTTCCGGCTTTCTCCTGCTGATCAGCTTTACATCATCCAACGACTCGCCCAACGCCTTAATTCACTCTGGTGGAGTACCTGCGACCTAGCGACTTGCCTGAGTTGTTTTGCCAAACTGCCCTGCCCCATTGTCGTCTTTACCAATTGCACCTATGCATTTCCACGGTTCCCACTGTGTTCACCACCACACCCATGATCACGAGACTGGGCATCTGCATTCCCCCGATCGCGCCATGTCAGCAACCAAACTCAAGTCCCTGTTGCTGGTGATTGGCCTACTTGGATTACTGGCTGGAACAGAAGTGGGTGTGAGTTATTGGAGCCACAGTGTTGCTTTGCTGGCAGATGCGGGGCACATGCTATCCGATGGACTGGCCTTGGGGTTAGCGATCGTGGCCGTGTGGTTGAGCCAGACGGAACGGGTGCAGCAGCATCCCCAGGGGGCAGCACGGGTGGAACGGGGAACAGCGTTGGTGAATGGATTGATGTTGGTGGTGATTGCGCTGTCGATTGGCTGGGAGTCGTGGCAACGGTTGCAGTCACCACCCACGGAAATTCTCAGCTTGCCGATGTTGAGCATGGCGATCGCCGCTCTGGTCGTCAATACAGTCAATGCCCTGATCCTGAATCGCAACAGTCAGGATGACTTAAATTTACGGGCAGCATTTTTGCATGTGTTCGCGGATGCCCTCAGTTCCTTCGGCGTGATTTTGGCCGCGATCGCTGTTTGGGCGTGGCATTGGCTATGGGCTGACTGCGCCATCGGCTTAGTCGTAGCAGGGTTGATTTTACTCACCACGATTCCCTTATTGCAGCAGATCTGGCGTACTCCTGAAGTTGTCGCCTTACCGATTGACGATACCCAACTCACAGCTAACCAACCGACAGTCGTGGCGAATGACGATTAGGCTGAGGAATAGGATTAGCAATCGGAATCGGCAAATTCATCAAGTCATAAAGTACCCACACCAACTGTTGCCAATCCTTTCCCCTAACGGACTCATACCCCGACAGACTATCGGGGTGTAACTGAGATCTTAATTTTTTCCCAAAGCTCTGAGCTGACCCAGTATCAACCATCTACTATAGAGGCGGGTTATCTCCGAGATCGCCCTTGCCCCCAAAACTTCACGGCTACGAGCACCTCAGGCAAAACAGGAGTGTGAATCGGCATGGTACGGCAAAACCGCTGGCAGTGGATCCGATGGCAGGTTGGGCGATCGCCCGTCTTCACCCGCCTCCGAGGGTTAGGGTTAATTGGGCTGAGTGGGTTGGTACTCGTGGTCACCCTGTGTTGGCCAGCCCTAGTGCAGGGAGTGAACGCCAATCCCCCAGCCACCAAGGTAATCAGTTCACCATTTCTACAAGCGACTATCTATCTCAACAGTCCGCAAACGATCCTGAAGCTGGCCTATAACAGCACCCCCCAACCCTTTGCCAATTTTGTCCGCAGCCATGCCAATGCTGCCGTGGTTGCGAGTGGCACCTTTGCCTTTGGTCGGGATTGGCAATTGATTAGTGAAGGGCAACACGTCGGCGGCACCCTCCGGTTTACCACCGGAACAGTGTTGGGTATCCGACGGGGCAACCAACCGGAAATGATGACGCTGAAGAAACAGGGTACGCCGAATTGGAATGACTATTGGTTTGCGATCGCCGCTGGCCCCCGCCTGTTGCAATCGGGACAAATTTTGCCTTGGCGACCGGAGGAAGAGGGATTTGCCGATCCCAAGGTCACCAATGTTGATAGTGCCCTAGGACGTACTGCCATCGGTATTTCCAGCGATCGCACCCGTTTGTATTACGTCATGTTCAAGCAAAACGTCTCCCTGCGGCGGGCAGCAGAACTGATGAAACAAATGGGCTGTAGTGATGCAATGAACCTAGAGGGCGGCGGTACCCGCTCCTTTGCTCATAAAGGCAAAATTGTCATTCCCGGCGGCAGACCCCAAACCCACGCGATCGTCGTCTACGATGCAAAACACCCCGCCCCTGCCGCTTTGAAACAGGCATGGCAACAGTTTTAGGGTTAGGTTCACACGGGGCGCACTCTACGAGCAGCCAGCTACAAGCAAGAGGACTGTAGGGGACGAGTCTGAACATAAAATCCCCAATCACACCATAGGGGCGAACGACTACTCGGTAAGAGCGAACGGCTGTTCGCCCTTACTGAGGGCGTATTTCATGTTTGGGGGAGGGGCGGTTAAAACCGCATCTACAAGAACTAAACCCGCCTACGCGGGTTTCAAAACCCTTAGTCCGCGTAGGCGGACTTTGTTTGTATAGCCGCGAATTCTATTCGCCCGGATGTATCCCCCAACTGTTGGATACGCCCCCTTACTGATTTGTGTCTGGTGCGCTGTCAAGGTTTGTTTTGAGGGTCAAGTCCTACCGTGCTTCCCGAATGGTGGGCGGGGGCAGTTGCACATGGTGTTATGACCCATAACCAATCAGCCAAGCGCGATCGCCACCTTTACCCCATATTGCGCTTCAAACACATCCTTCTTATAGTTCAAGCTCCACAGTTCCAAGGCACAGTCATCGCCAGCTTGTTTCGGGATGACATTCAGGTGCAGCTCCCGTTTATCGGCATGGTAAGTACACGCAACATCCTGGATCGCGGCAATTTGGCGACGATCTAAGGCGACAGCCAACCGCAATAGGGCACTCAGTTGTTCCACCATTTGGCGATGTCGCTTGGTGATTAAATTGCGATAATTGGTGTGTTTTTTGCGGGGTGGACTTTTGCGGTGGTAGCGAGCCAGATTGGCGATCACCTCAATTTCCAACTCGGTGTACCCCAACAGATCCCCATGACGAATCAGGTAATAGGAGTGTTTGTGGTGGGCAGAGTGGCTAATGTGATGGCCACAGTTGTGCAAAATTGCCGCTGTCCAGAGTAACTGCCGCTCCTCAGTGCCCCATTGGTGCAATTTGCCTTGTAGTTGGTCAAACAGGCTCAGAGCCAGATTGGCGACCTGCTGGGCATAGTCCAAATTCACCTGATATTTACGGGCAATTTTGATCACACTGCGTTGCCGCACCGAGCTTTGGTAGCGCAGACGGTCTTCAATTAGCCCGTGGGTCAGCATCCAATCGACGATTACGCCTTCCCGCAGTGCCCGCTCACAAATGGAGATCGACTGCAACCCTAACAGGGTCATCGCTTCTTGCAGGATCAGGGCACCGGCAATGATGATTTCGGAGCGGCGATCGGACATCCCCGGAATGGCGGCGCGTTCGGCGTTGGTCATTCGCCGCAGTCGCCCCACCAATTCTTTCAGGTCTTTGAGGCTGAATTGGTAGCCGTTTAACGGACTGGGAGCCACGCCCAACTTATCCCTGGCGTGGAGCATGGCCAAGGTTTCAATGGTGCCGGAGGTGCCGACTAAGCGAGGTTTTTCCCCCGGTTGCAGATGACTGAGCAGCTCATCCGTCGATCGCTCCAACATCCCTCGGATATAGGCTTGCAGGTATTGGAATTCGGCGGGACTAATGGGGTCAGTGGTGACAAATTCAGCCGTCAACCGCACGGCTCCCACTTTGGTACTGCTGAGCGTGCGCGGATCTTGCCCATCTCCCAAGACTAACTCGGTGGAACCGCCGCCAATGTCAATAATCACATGGGGTTGTTGGCTAAATTCCAGGCCAGACAACACCCCTAAGTAAATGCGTCGCGCTTCCTCCTGACCAGAAATCAGGTCAATCTGGAGTCCCAGTTCCGCTTCCACCCGTTGGAGAAAGTCCAACCCATTGGGGGCTTCCCGCACGGCACTAGTGGCAACGGCAATCACTTGACGCGCATTGAGACTACGCGCCACTTCCTGACAACGTTGCAAGGCCGCGATCGCCCGATCCATGGCCGCTGGGGTCAACTGTCCAGTTTCGGGACAGCGATCGCCCAACCGCACCGTATCTTTTTCGCGAGAAATAATCGTAAATGCTGGCAGTGTCGGTTGAATCCGCACTACTGCCATGTGGATTGAGTTTGTCCCCACATCAATGGCAGCTAGGATCAAGTCTGCCATGTCTGGGTCGGACGGTTGCTTGACTAGAACATCCTGGTTATCCAGGACTGAGTTTCCCATGTCTCTGTAGTCTAGATAACACTTATCAATACGCCATTAGCTGTAACCATACACCCTTTGGAATCGTATCAATTACAACGTTTTTTGAAGCTGTGCTGACCGTTGCCAGTTCAACTTTGCCCAACAGTAAGGATTGTGGATTGAATCAACCCGGAAACTGTACGGGCGGGTTTTGCTGTCAAATCCATTGCAGGATGCAGATTGATCTGCTAAACCCGCCCCTACAAATCTTGTAATCCTCATTCCTAACCACCAGTATTCACACCAATTGGCGATAACTCATCATGGATACCACTATGAACTGGCATATGACAGCTACATATGACAGCTAACATATAACAGCCCAATGAACGTGCGCTAGGCAGGGGATGAGGTCAGTTCTGGGCGTTGACCGTTAACCCACTTTAACGAAGATTACTTTAACGGAGATTACAGCACCCCCTTAGAACTGGGGATACTGCCTGCCCGTCGCGGATCCAGTTCAATCGCCATCCGCAGGGCACGGGCAAAAGCTTTGAACGTGGCTTCAATAATGTGGTGGGAGTTGATGCCATCCAACTGGCGGATGTGGAGCGTCATTTGGGCGTGGTTGACCACGGCGACAAAAAATTCCCGCACCAGTTGGGTGTCGTAGGTGCCGACGCGCTGGGTGGGGATGTCGAGGCCATAACTCAGGTGAGGCCGACCGGAGAAGTCCAGCGACACTTGGACTAGGCTTTCATCCAATGGCGCGACAAAGTGGCCAAACCGGACAATGCCTTTGCGATCGCCCAACGCCTGCGTCAGCGCCTGCCCCAAGGTAATCCCGACATCTTCATTGGTGTGGTGGTCGTCAATTTGAATATCACCCACGGCCTCGATATCCAGATCCACCAACCCATGGGAGGACAACTGATGCAGCATGTGATCCAAAAACGGAATCCCCGTTTGACAGGCACACCGCCCCTGCCCGTCTAAGTTGACGCTTACGGTTACGTCCGTTTCTCCGGTTTTGCGGTGGACGGTTGCCGTGCGGGGGAGGGTAAGGGTGGGCGAGAGGGGGGAACGGACTGTTTCCGGTAAAGTCTCACTGAACTGCATTCGAGTGCCTCGTGTTAATCCATGTCTTATTTTAAGTTTTAACGTCAGTTCCGCACGCTTGGAGTCACCTACAAGGCTTGTAAGGTTGTGCTCAACGCCGCGATCGCCCCATCCACCTGCTCCACTGCCCCTTGGGTGGCAATCACCAGCAACAACAACGCGCCCTTGGGACTGGCACGCGCTAGGATTTTGCCCTGTACGGGTTGGGCTTTGCCGCCAATGGTCAGGGTACCCGTCCAGGGAATTTGGGCAGCTCCATCCGGTTCAACCTGTACGGAGCCGGTTTGGAAGGCTTCACCCCGCTGAAAGGTTTGCTGTGCCGTCTGCACCAAAATTGGCAACGCCAACCCCGGTTCTGCCAAGCCTTGGGGATCGATGACGGGACGGAGCAGAGCCGTGTAGGCCAGATTGCCCGTGGGAGCTTCGACCAATACGCCATCCGCCAACGGACTGACGCTATAACCTTGTAAAATTCCCACCTGAAACCGACCTGCCGCATCCCGGTAGGTGCTGCTCAGCGGTAAGGGTAATGGTTTCTGCACTAGGGGCGGTGCGGGTGGCAGGGTGCGGATGGGCGCAACTGGAGCGGCACCCCCCTTGAGGTTATCGACTGCTGATGAATTGACGGGTGATGAATTGACGGCGGCGGGATTGGCGGGTAGGTATTGGTAATTGTCCGTTGCTGCCGAGGCGATGGGACTGGGGGATTGGCTGAATCCGGCATTGGCAGGTACAGGATTGGCCGTGGGATTGCTGCCGGGATCGGGGGTGGGCACCTGTGCCTGTCCCCCAGACCCGAACCACAGACCGAGTAATAACGCTGCGAATAAGGCCGCGATCGCCCCCATGCCCCAGACCCTTTGCTTCACTCTCATCGCCCCACCTCATTCCAACACCGTAAACCCAGTCCTAACGAATCCCAACCTGTAACCGAAACTTGGCCTCACCGCCCCGTCTGGCCTCCGCCCGCATCAAAAAGACGCGCACGGTGTAATCGCCATTGGCTGGCAGCTTATCCACCCAAGTGGTGCTGGGCGTGGTGATCAAATTGCTGCCATCGGGTTTGAAGACGACAAAGTAGGCAAAGGAGTTATCGCTGGTCAAGCGTAAATTCATGGTTTGACCAGCCCGTGCCGTCAACAGATAATCCTGGGTATCATAACCCCGGACGGTGCCCTGCGCCACGGCTGACGCGGAGCCTGTCGCAAAGGCAATCCGTTGGGAACGGGAGCCGGAACTGTCCACCGTCAGCAAATCGCCCCGCACCCAGCCCTCTACCTTGGATTGGGCAAAGCGGACGTAATACCAGGTGTAGTTGTCATCCATGCGGCGACGTTGGAGAATTTCTACCCGATCGCCCGGTAAGCCATAGTGGGGAGCCGTTGCCCCAGTGCTGGGTTGGGAACGGATGTTGATGCGATCGCCTGCTTGTCCTTTCAGGGTTGCTGATTCTGCCCAAGCGGGATCAAGTCCACCCAGCAGGGGTAAGCTGACGGTGGCGCAGACGGTGATGGAGCGTGCGATCGCAGAAATAATCGCAGAAACAAATGGGCGCATAGTGACGATCAGCTTGGATAGATCTACTAAACAGACAAAAGGACATCGCTCAATCGCGATGCCCCTGAATCTCCGACTAATGGAGGTTTTCTCGGAGCAAACAAGGGGTTTCAGCCCCTTGCCCACCCGGAAACGTTGCCGTTAGTAGGTTTCAACGTGCCAGCGTTCTTCCCGCTTCATCTGTTTCTGATAGTCAGACCAGTTCACGCCAAACTTACCAGCGGCGATCGACATCCCTTCGTCAATGCCGCCTTCCATCCCCTTCAAACCACAGATGTAGGTGTGGGTGT
>CAZJZR010000147.1:0-7738 GCA_964550475.1 uncultured bacterium | reverse complement strand
AGTTTGAAGGGTGAAGGGTGAAGGGGAAAGTTTGAAGGGGAAAGGGCAAAAAGTGATCACTTATCACTTATCACTCACCACTCATCACTATCCACCATCCACTATCCACTATCCACTCTCCCCAAGTGCCTGAATCTCCGTGACCCAACGGCGGCGATCGCGGTGTTCGAGGTTCAAAATATCGTCGAGTGGCCAGTGGAAGTGGAGGGCGATGAAGGCTACCTCCTGGTGCAGTTGATCCAGGGGGTAGCTTACGACTCCCCCGCGAGGACTAGCTCCGTTTTGTATTCATGACCGCATTGGGGGCATTGGGTGGGGACAAGGGCAGAGCCAGTTTGGTTGACTCGGTTATACAGTTCGCGCAAATAGGATAAGTCTTGGGTAAATAAATTCTCTAACAAATCCGGGGTGATGCGCTCTAAACTGCCGAGTTGGGTAATCACCTGCGCCAGTAACACCAGCATTAAATATTCTGGATAGGCTTGGACTTGTCGATGTTTGGCGGCAATCAGTTCATCGCGGGCGGTGGCTAACCGCATCACACCATCTCGATGCACGGTGCCCTGGGTATCGACTAAGCCACGGGGTAAGGTGAAGGCAAACTCAGTTAGCAGGGGGTTGGCGATCGCACTAACCATAGACTCACTCCCCTCCGCTCAACGATGGCGATGCCGTTGGCTCATCCAACTCATTGATCTGGCGATAAAACTTTTGCAAATAGCTGAGGTCACAGGCGAAAAAGCCCTCTACCACTTGGGGGGAAATCTCATCCAACGCCCCCAACTTGGTAATCACCCGCGCCAAAATAATTACCGTCGCATAGGCCGGATTGGAGCGCACACGGGGATCGCGCAACGGCACAATTTCATCCATCGCCGTTGCCAACCGCATCACCCCCTTGCGATGCACATTGCCATCCTCATCCAGATAGCCCTTAGGCAATGTGAACTCAAACTCCGTTTGCAATCGACTTCTACTCCTTGCGCCAATGCCGCGATCGCTATTAATGATTTAAGGATCGTGGATTTAATAAAACCGCAAACTGTACGGGCGGGTTTAGCAGATCAATCTGCATCCTGCGATGGATTTGACAACAAAACCCGCCCCTACGCATCCCGAACTTATTTAATCCTCATTCCTAAAAGCTTGCTTTTTGTGCGCTTAACACACAGAAAATCAACCTTTAAAACAGCCTTCAACCACTCCAGCCCAACTCCAATCACCTAGCCACCAAAAGCCTCTCAAACTCTATCCAGCATCCACTATCCACCATTCACCACTCAAGCTTTAATCTCATTCCCATCCGGCTGCACCCGCACAAAGGATTCCACTGCCAATTCCACTTCCTCCACCTCAAAATCATTCCCTGCCGCTTTGACATCCATGATTTTGTAGCTGGCTGGCCATGCATTGAAAAACCGAAACCGGGCATCGATTTTTCCCGCTTGGTTATAAATGGTCAAATCGCCATCGTGGAATTGTTCGCCCCACTTGCCTTCTTCCACAGCTTTGAACCAACGCCACATACTGTCGGACAAGCAGAGGCCGCGTTTGAGAATGATATTGTCGCTTTTGACATTACCAGGCAATTTGGTTTGCCGGACTCGCCCCACCTTGGCATTTTTACTGCCCCACTTTTCCGGCACCACTTCAAAGATGGAAATGATCTCCTGCGATCGCTTAAACCCCTGGCACTCCATAAAGTAGCCATCCATCACATCCCGCGACCCCACCAAGGTCACCTCCAAGTAGTACTTGGAATTGCTGAGAATTTCGAACTGGGCTGGAGTCGGTTCTGGCAAGGGAAACACCTCGCGCAAAGGGGTTAGCTTTAATATAACCGGGATAGCTTCGGCACGATTGCTTTACTTCACCCGGTGGCAGGTTTCGTAAATAAACTCCATCGTTTCGGTAAACAATTCGGTCGAACCCGGTTCCATCTTCGAGGTTTTGTAAGACTTGGGGAACACACCCGAAAAATTCCACCGGGCACCTTCTTCGCCTTTCTGGTTGTAGATTGTCAGAGAAGCCGTTTTCTTGTTGTCTCCCACGTTCTGTCCACCCTTTTCAGCCCCTCCCCCAGCAGAGGGGCCACCGATGGAATGGGAGGCGCGATACCAATCGTGCATCGACTGATCTTCCACCGTGGCCACAAACTCAACCGTTAGAGTCCCACTGGTTACCCCAGTCACAGTCGCCTGCATAAAGGCCGCTGCCCCTTTGCGAACCCCGAATGGCTTCATGTCCCCTGCGGCATCCATGGTAATTGAGACACCACTCACTTTCTTCACAATCAAATCAGCCCCACCATCGGGAAGTTCCAAATAAAATTTGGAATTAGCGAGCAATTCATCTTTTGCCATAGTTAACTCCCAAAGTTATTCCGTCTCAAACCATGGATTCTGGCTACCCACTTCAACCAGAAGTCTTTTCCGGTTTGATGGTGAATCATGGAGACAATCAGCCGATCAAAGACTTCACCCAGCCAAATTAACTGCTGCCGCCTGCCTTGACCCGACGAATGTCCTCGCAAACCAACTCAAACGTCTCCACCATGAAATCAGTTCCAGCGGCATCTAAATCGGAGAGCTTATAGCTCTTAATCCAGGCACGCTTAATATCCCAACGCAAAATTTCTTTCCCGCCTGGATCATAAGCCACGATCGAACCATCCTTACGGTTGTCGCGCCATTTACCCTCTCCCGTCGCGTCTGCACCAGCAGAATAATTGGCAGGCATGGTGCCCTTCATCCAGTTATAAAAATCCATGTCCCCTTCACGCACATAAACCTCAATCGTGAAGTTGGGATTTTCTTCAAACCCCGTGGAAGAACTCTGGCGGATCGCCTTACCATCTTTGGTCGATGCTAAAGCTTTTTCGTTACCCTTGGTTTGTCCTTGGAAGGCAACTTCTTGGACGCTTTTAATCAGCTTGTTTTCCAAGCCATCAAAGGATACGTAGAAATAACTAGTAGTAATCGGTTTAACTGGATTGTTATCGGCCATAATCAAGCTCTCCGATGCCTGGAAATGTTGAACACTAAATGAAATTCAAGAAATTCAAATCAAAGCTGTAAATGAAACAGCCATATCCTTCTTAATCCTTCTTATTTCAGAGGGTACTAAAACGTTAATTTTCCCCGCACAAAGCACAGGAAAAATTAACGTTCTGGATTTTTCGCACCAGTACCTCATTCTGAGAGAGAGGTTGAACAGGTATCAAGAACGTTTATTTTGTGTGGGCTAGGCGCACGCAAAATAAACGTTAAAGCATTCTCTGAGATGAATTACTGGTTAGGTGCCCACTGGCTAATCCGGAAGATGACAAATTCCGCCGGACGGACAGGGCAAACACCAATTTCGACATAGAGCCGACCCAGCATCATCGTCTCCGGTGTATTTAACTCAGCATCACACTTGACGTAAAACGCCTCCGCTGGACTCGCCCCAAACAGCGCACCATCCCGCCACAACCGGGTCAAGAAGCCAGATATGGTGCGAGTCACCCGTGCCCACAGGTCTTGGTCGTTGGGTTCAAACACTACCCATTGCGTGCCCATCTCAATCGACTTCTCAATGTAGCTGATCAAGCGACGCACGCTAATGTACCGCCATTGCACGTTGTCGGGTTCCACCAATGTCCGGGCACCCCAGACCTTGTAACCGCGATTGTAGCTGGCAAAGTTGCGGATACAGTTGATCCCTAAGGGGTTGAGCAACTCTTGCTCGCGCATGTTGGTCTCATAGGCTAGCCCCAACACGCCCCGTGGGGTTTCGTTAGCGGGAGCCTTGAACACACCCCGACTCTGATCGGTGCGGCACCAAATCCCCATCATGTGACCAGCGGGGGGCACCATAATCGGACGGTTGTTATTCCGGGGGTTAGGCACCTTGATCCAGGGGTAATACAAGGAACCGAACATGGAGCGACGGTTGAAATGGCTCAGCCATTGCGCCACGTCTTGGGGCTTTTGTTCTTCTGGTGCCACAGCCTCAGTTCCGCGACGCAGTTTGACTGGGGGAGGGTCTAACACCACCATCCGGTAAGCAGGGCCGGGGAAGGAGTTTTCGCAGGCACTCACCATGCCTTCCATCACCGCATGGATCTGATCCAAATCCAGTAAGCCGTTCTGATACGCCCGCATCAAGTCGGGACAGGTGACCATCGCCACTTCGTCGATTTCAAACAGCCCTTGGATGCCTTTCCGTTCATCCCGTGCGCCTTGCAAATCGCGGGACAGCCGTTCCACAGGTGCAATGTAGGGCGGGGGAGCGACCTCGTAGCGACCATTGGCGGGGCGACGGGTGAGGGGATGGCCTTGACCACCGGACACATCCACCACGGTTAGCCCTTCATATTCGGCGAGGGCGGTGGGAGCATAGTCGCCCAAGGCGGGATCCACTTGGGGATCCATGGTCAGGTGCGAAAACTCGCGGACGGGTTGATTGCCTTGCTGAATGGTGACTTTGAAATATTCCCCAGAGTTGAAGGGAGGTTCTGCGTCGGGATCGGCATTTTCCTGGGGTTTAGGCGTGCTTTCTGACACCGTGACGCGAATCCGTTCCACTGGCGCAGCAGGTGGCAGCGCAGCCTGTGCCCCTCTTCTAGTGGCTGCTGGAGCCGCAGGCAGTTCCAGGTTAAAGCTCAGTGTGGGCTTTTTGGCAGAGGAGAGCAGAGTGGTAGCCGTTTCTTCAGCGGCGGGGGCTGGGGTACCGGGAAGTTGGGTACCAATGCTGACGACCCAGCAACGGCCACCGCCGTTTTCAAACCAACCCCGCACGGAAAAGGGGAGGTAAGCATCAAAATCAGTGAAGCCATCGGAACCGGGTTTAGCGAAGCACTCAATGTACTGGTTCCAGTTGGTGATCAGAATCGGCTTGAACAGTTCGGCATCACCCCGCACATCCTCAGTGAAGCCGACAAATCCAGCGACACTCATGTTGATGCCTTCAATCGGGCGACTACCGCGATCGACCTCCTCAACATATACACCTGGGGCAAAATAATCCAATGCCATGACGTAATTACTCCCTGCGTGGACTACGACTTCGGACTAGAGGGGACGGGAACAGGCCGTTTTTTGAAATCTGCTTTCGGGTTATTTAGGGGCAAGGTAGTCAGCCACTCCTTAGTCAACATCATGTAGAGGATGAAATGGCTGAAAAAAATATAGATTCCTACCTTTATCTGCCTATTACTCTAGGAAAACCGTAGGTGAAGTGATACCTGACTTTAGTTAGGAATCACTGAGGGAATCCGCTGTTAATCAAGGGCTGGATGACAAGGAAAACCTTTTCTATCATCCACCCCTAAAATTATCCGGTTGGTGAGCACGGTCAAACATGCTGCGTGGCAACGGTTGCAACCGTTTTACTGGACTAATTGCCCCAGGCGTTTAAGGATTCTGGCAACGGTGTAGAGGTCGTCGCCGCGATCGATGATCAAGACATCGGATGTGGCGTAACAAGGATATGTCTGTTGCACCAACTTGAGAAATCGAAACTCTCCACCGTTCGTAATCAGACCAAAGATTGGCTGTTGCGCTGCTGGTTGAGATTGGCATCGCGATAGCATCGAAAACAAAACCTGGGGATAGCCAACTTCCAGGGAGTACTGCGATCGCTTGGCTTCAATACTCACCACCCACAATTGATCCTGAATCACCAGCAGATCAATGCTGCCTCTGACCACCATGTCCCCGTCTTCCGTTACCAAATCCACCTTATACTCGGCAGTCACCTGAAACGGTAGCCGATAGAATCCGGCTAATTTCAACAATGGCGAAACCACCACCATTTTGACCAATGATTCAGCCATCCCATCCCGTTGGGACAAATAATCATATTCATCACCCACTTCAGAGAGGAATTGCTGCTCAGCATCCGTAAGTTCTGGTAAGTCAACTCGCCATTCGGTGAAAAACGCTGCATCTTTGATCCGCTGGATGTGAAAGCGGTCTTGCAGTTGTCCCATCGTCAGGGTTTTAGCTTGTAAGGTGACTGTCATCCATCTGTCTCCGTAAAGGATAAAGGATTGGAGGTCTGAAACCAGTAGACCTCTTGCAAATTAGGTTTTACGCTGCCAATCCTTGCCCACCCTACGGGAAGAGCGAAGCTCTACATCCCCCAACCCCTTCTCCCAAATTGGGGAGAAGGGGAGCCTGATTCAAAGTCCCTCTCCCAGATTTGGGAGAGGGATTTAGGGTGAGGGCAAAGATCTTGGCAACCCAAGAATTGATTTTGATGCAATGTGCAAGAGGTCTAGTGACTAGCAGGTTCAAGCCTTCCGGCAACCGGGCTAGGAAATGAATGCTGGAAGGCTTTGACCCTTTATAACTTTAAAAGTTCGCGTAGTCCGCGATCGCCCCCTTCAGTCGTTCCACCACCTCGGCCACCAGGATGGAACCCAGATCCCCAGAGGCACGAGTCCGCACGCTCAGGGCATTGGCCTCCACTTCCTTGGCACCGATCACCGCCATTACGGGGATCTTGTCCTGTTCGGCATTACGGATCAGCTTGCCGAGCCGTTCGCCGCTGGTGTCTACCTCTGCCCGGATGCCTTGGCTGACCATCGTGGCCGCCACTTCTTTGGCAAAGGGCATGAACTCATCGGTTACCGACAACAACCGCACCTGTACCGGAGCCAACCACAGCGGGAAATCGCCCGCATACTCTTCAATCAGGATACCGATCAAGCGTTCCAACGAGCCGAAGGGAGCGCGGTGGATCATCACCGGGCGGCGGCGACTGCCATCCTCGGCGACGTACTCCAGTTCAAACCGTTCCGGCAGGTTGTAGTCCACCTGCACCGTACCCAACTGCCATTCCCGTTCCAGCGCGTCTTGGAAAATGAAGTCCAGCTTGGGGCCATAGAATGCCGCTTCGCCAATCCCCTCAAAGTGCTCCATGCCCAGAGTTTCCACAGCCCGCCGGATGGCACCTTGGGCTTTCTCCCAGGCTTCATCAGACCCGATGTATTTATCCGATTCGGGATCGCGAAAACTCAGGCGGGCGCGGAAGTTTTTCAGTTGCAGTTTGTTAAACACCGTCAGGATTAGATCGACGACACTGAGGAATTCGGCATCCAACTGCTCCGGCGTGACAAACAGGTGGGAGTCATCGACGGTAAAGCCGCGCACCCGCGTCAATCCACCCAGTTCGCCGGACTGTTCGTAGCGATAGACCGTGCCAAATTCCGCCAGTCGCATCGGCAGTTCCCGGTACGATCGCAACCCACTCTTATAGATCTGAATGTGGAACGGACAGTTCATCGGCTTCATCACAAAGCCCTGTTCCGCCAAGCGGGATACCTCATCGTCCGCCATCATCGGGAACATATCTTCACTGTACTTTTGCCAGTGCCCAGAGATTTTGAACAAGTCCACCCGCGCAATGTGGGGTGTGACCACGGGCAAATAGCCGCGTTTCAGTTGCTCTTGTTTGAGGAAATCTTCCAGCAGCGATCGCAGCACCGTCCCCTTGGGAGTCCACAGCGGCAACCCTGGCCCCACCGGATCGGCAAAGATGAACAGCCCCAGTTCCTTACCCAGACGACGGTGATCCCGCCGCATCGCCTCTTCCTTGCGGCGCAGGTATTCCGCCAATTGCTCCGGCGTTTCCCAAGCGGTACCGTAAATCCGCTGCAACTGCGCCTTGGTTTCATCGCCGCGCCAATAGGCTCCAGCCACACTTTCGAGGGCGATCGCGTCCGGGTTCAAGTCCCCCGTATTGGCCACAT
>CAZJZR010000146.1:0-7755 GCA_964550475.1 uncultured bacterium | reverse complement strand
TGTTGTACAACTTGTTAGTCCAAACCAGTTGCTTCCGCTATTGGGGACAGGGAACCTGGACGGACTACGCTCGCGAATTGTATCGCCGTGGTGACGCGCTGCTGTAACTGCGACGAACATGATTGATTAACCTTCATTAACCAGGGGTTGTTGGCATTAAACCAACAACCTTTTTTTATGGGTTTTTATGGGCATTTTTACTCGGCATCGCACTTTGCCTGGTTTGGAGTTGCTTTACCCGTGCTTTGTGATTGGGCGATCGCAAATAAAGATTCAACAAACTTGCCGCAAAAGTGGGCACTGACCTTAGAGCTTAGGGCATGGTAGACCTATCAACTCCAGATTCCTAAAACGTAGTTGATCGGTTGGTTCACTGGTGTGCACTACATTTCGCTACGGGATTTAGCAGGTTGCGCTGGTTGGCGATCTGCAATTGTGTTCCTTTCACTGATGCTTTGCTGGTTCGTTCGTAATCACTTCGGTAACTTTTTCAGGCATCCAGTCCCATGAAAATCCAAACGTTAGGTGTTGCCGTTGCAACTTGCCTCACTGTCCTATCTACCGCTACCCAAGCCACTGCGGGAACACTGTGGAATGGGTGGAACTATAGTATTGATGCCGTTGGAGACGGTTCTCCCAGTTCTGCGGCCACGTCGGTTTACGACATTAAAGGAATTGCAATTCGCCACTATGGCGACAATATTGTGGTTGCGATTAATGCCAACACTCCCTTGGATGGGGTTGTTGATCACGGTGCCCTCGGTGGCAGCATTGGGTGGGGTGATTTGTTTTTCAATTTCACTGGCAATAATTTCAGAACTGCCAGCAACAGTTCCAGTCTATTTGCCGTGCGGTTTGCGGCGAAAAATAATTCTGGAGTCAATGACGTAGGAGTCTACAGTGGGGTCAGTTCCACAGGTACTTACAAGGTGAACAACACCACAAAAAACTACGCTGTGGCAAACCGGGGTTATCAGAGCTTACAACACTATTACAACGCTGGTTGGGGACGGACAAATACGCAAGGTGATTTAACAACGACCCAAGCGGTGATGGATTATTACTCCCCCAACGCTCCTACGGCGGCTATTTCTACCGTCATTACTGCCGGGAATAAAATTGGCAATATCCAATTGCTGAATGGTGGCCAATTGGGCTTGATGGGACTGGATTTCAACTACTTCTTCCCTGGTAAAAATACAAAAACTAAAGTGGATTTTGCAGGTACACAAACCTTTGGGTTCCAATTTAGTTCCAACCTGTTGCCCCGTGGGGAGTTTATTGCCAACATCTTTTTGGAATGTGGCAATGATGGGGTGGCCTTGAAGGGTGCACGACCAGTGCCAGAACCGTCAGCGGTGGGAGGCTTGATGCTGGTTGGGCTGGCTCTGGGTGGCAAACGATTCTTGAAACGACGCAATAACGCAGTGACGATTTGAGTTCTATAGTTGAGTCCTAGAGACCAATTCTATAGTTCAGTCCTGTCGCAGATTCAGGCTGGGAATAAACGGTTCATTACCGCACAACGGTAAGAACCGTTTATTTTTTGGTCACTGTCCACTGGAGGTGTGCAGAGAAAAGCTGGGACAGCGAACTTCAGAGGCTATAAGACAACTGTTTTTAAGGTAAGGGACTTCCGGAAAAATAATATCCCCGTGATTGGTGTGGGGACACGGCATTGCCGTGTCCCTACAGTTAGCGGCATGGGTACTTTATTTATTTGCAGATGCCTAAGAGACTGTTTGAAAAGTGGCCTAGAAGGTTGATTTTGCGTGCGCCTCGCGCACGCAAAATCAACTTTTAAAACACCCTCTAACCGTGCACTCCCCGTCATGGGAGTGCACGGTTACGTTTTTGAGAAGTGTACTATAGCCAAAAAAATAGCCTGATCCCTATGTAAGCCCCCAGGATCAGGCAGTCTACCTGCAAAGATGCTTTAAGTATCAGAAAAGTTCCGTTACCGTAGTTGCCCCCTTCGGTTTCGGTTCTTTTCCGATAGCACTCTTTCAGATCTGCCTAAATTTTCTTACTCACCCCCGGAAAAATCCTCAGAACAACTACGCAATTTCGACACAAACTCTCTGGGCATGGTCTCAGCAAGATTTCGGACTGCTCTTCAGACTGCTCTTGGGACTGTTTTCATAATGTTGCTCAGTAGGCTGCTAGACCAACGACCAATGGTTATCCTTAGAACATCTCTGCCCATTGGCAGGGTGCAGCAATGTCTAAAAGTAGCTATTGGGCGATCGCATCGTGAGGATTTTAGTTGTAGAAGACCACGTTTGGTTAGCGGAAAATTTGGTAGAAGTTCTGACCCAACAGGGATATACCGTTGATTGGTTAGACAATGGCGAAGCCGTAACCAGCCAAATTAAAACCATTAATTACGATTTAATCATTTTGGATATCCTGTTGCCGAGTGTAGATGGGTTACAAGTTTGTCAACAACTACGCCAGCGCAATTACCAAGTGCCGATTCTGATGTTAACGGCACTGGATACGTTAATGGATAAGGTGCAGGGATTGGACTCTGGTGCCGATGATTATTTAAGCAAACCGTTTGAAATGGAAGAGTTGTTGGCACGGGTACGAGCCTTGTTACGCCGTGGCCAAGCCCAAGCCTGTAGTAATTTAACCTGGGGAAAGTTGCAGCTTAATCCCGCCACTTACGAAGTGCATTATGACCGCCATTTGCTGAACTTAACGGCGAAAGAATTCCAACTGATGGAGTTGTTGTTGTTGAATGGTCGCCGGGTTTTAAGTCGCTCGGTGATTATTGAACATTGTTGGTCGCTGGAAAAACCACCGGAAGAGGAAACTGTGAAAGCACACATCAAAACCCTACGACAAAAACTCCGAATGGTGGGAGCAGAGAAGCTCATTGAAACGGTGCATGGGCGAGGGTATCGGTTGATGGATACTGAAGGTGACTATGGATACTGAAGGCGAGTCTGGGCAGCTAGGCTTTGCCCTCGCCAGTTGGGGGTTGATTGGGTCAAACAATTCAGCGTTGATCCACCTCAGCAGTGACGCAAATCCCTTACGTTTCTATAGCCCCCAAGGCTTCTAGGCTGATCAGTTGGGCTTTGCTGATCCCGGTTACGCCGCGAATGTTCATTCCTTCGTAGAGCCGATCGGTGCGTAACACAGTGGTGCAAATGCCCGTGTGCCAATCCCATAATTTGATGCTGGAATCGGCTCCGCTGGTGGCTAACCACTGCCCATCGGGACTGAATGCAACCGCGATCGCCCAGCCGCTGTGGGCGGCAAGGGTGTAGCGACAGTCGCCCGTGGCCACGTCCCACAGCTTCACCTCGCCATCGCAGGCAGCGGTAGCCACAACGGTACCATCGGGGCTAAAGGCCAGCGACCACACCCATGACTGATGTCCAGTGAAGATCCGCAGGCAGGCACCATCGGCGACATCCCACAGCCGCACGGTAAAATCAGCACTGGCGGTTCCCACTATCCGGCCATCCGGACTAAAGGCTGCACACCAGGCATCAGCGGTATGTCCAACCAAAATCTTGTCTTCCGCCATGGTGGTTAAATTCCACAGTCGGACAATGGTTTCATGGCAGGCGATCGCCAACCGCTGGCCATCGGGACTCCAGGCCACCGAACGGACAAAGCGATCGGGGATCGTCTCCAAGCAAATGCCCGTAGCCACATCCCACACCTTCACCTGCCGGTCATAGCCACCACTGACGAGACGGGAGCCATCGGGGCTAAAACTGACCTGATTGACAATGGCGCGATGTTCTTGGCAGATCTGCAAACTGGCGTGGGTGTGGGGTGATGGATGGGTCAGTGCGGTGAAGACGTGCCACAATCTCACCGTTTGATCGGCACCACAGGTGGCTAAGACTGACCCATCGGGGCTAAAGGCCACGCCATACACGGCATCCTCGTGGCCTGTGAGTTTATACGGCAGCGGCACATCAGTCCCACCGTCTTCTAGCCCACTCAGATCCCACAACCGGACTAGCTGATCTTGGCCTGCACTGGCTAAATAACGACTGTTGGGGCTAAAGGCTAAGGCCGAGATCCAATTCAACCGACCCTGAAGGGTACGGATGCAGTTAAAGGTCTGCAAATCCCAAAATTTGATACTTTGGTCATCGCTGCCACTGGCGAGGAGCGTGCCGCTGGGATGAAGGGCGATCGCCGCCACAAAACTGCGATGCCCTAACAAGGGGCGCAACGGTTGCACACATACCTCCGTGGCCACCTCAGTGACGGCAGCCGCATCACTGTCTGCCTGACTGGATGATGACAAATTAGCCTGTGACTGCCGCCCTTTACGGTGCTGCCGACGGCGGGAGTCACTGATCGATGCAGCGTTTGGGGTTGGCAGATTCCCCTGGTTCGCAGCCGGGACTTGACTAATTTCCCACAACCGAATGGTTTGATCCAAACTGCCGCTTGCCAATAGCCAGCGGGTGGTTGGTGGGGAGTCGGGGGATGCAAGCGGCACGGACTGGGGCAAAGTTGGCAGAAATTGCAAAGTCAGGACGGCTTGGGTGTGGGCAGTTAAGGTGGTGAGCGATCGCGGTTCCGCACCCGCCGACCCATCGCGTGCTAAGCCATCGCGTGTTAAGCCATCGCGTGTTAAACAATCGCGAACTCGCCATAACTTAATGGCTTGGTCAAGTCCACCACTGGCCAACAGCGTGCCATCGGGACTGAATACCACCGATCGCACAGAGTCCAAATGCTCGGTCAGCGTCGCTAGGCACTCTCCAGTCGCCAGATCCCACAATTTCACCAAACCATCATTGCCACCGCTGGCCAAGTAATCCAGATCGGGACTAACCGCCAATTCCATTGCATTGGCACTATGCCCCTGCCAATGGCGTTCGCATTCTCCAGAGGTGTGCCACACCGCCAAACTGCCATCGGTGCAACTGGTGGCAAAGCGATCGCCCGCCGCCCCACCAATCCAGACCACAGAATGCACCACCCCCAGACAATCGGAGATGGTACGCAGACAGGCTCCTCGTTGCACATCCCACAGCTTCACCGTTTGATCTTGGCTACCACTGACGAGGATTTGACCGTTGGGACTGAAGGCGATCGACCAAACCGTATAGGCATGACCAATGTAGGAATTTAAATGGGTTCCGGTTTGCACATCCCACAGCCGAATCACGCTGTCATGATGTCCGGTGGCCAACACCGTCCCGTCGGGACTGAAGGCAACACAGGCCACTGACTCAAACGTATTGGCAAAGACGGATTTAGCTAGATCGACATAGGACAAATCCACAGCCGGTAAAGGGATGTCTTGGAAATAGGTCTGCCACAGGGTGAGATAGGACAAATCGTAGCCCCGTAAATCTGCCCCCAAACTGCACAGCAAATTGACCAAATTACCCGCCAAATAACCGCCGCGATAGCGACCAAGCCACGTTGGCACGCCGCCATTAGTAGGCAGATTTGACCCGAAATTTGACCCGAAATTTGACCCGAAATTTGCCTTCACATCTAGACCGTTGCTGGGGTAGCGATCGCGCCGACTGACCTGTTGGATCAGTTTGAGTAATTGGGTCAAGCGGTTAATGGTCGGATATTGTCCCCCCCACTGCTGGGTCAGGAGTTCCAAAATCGGCCCCAAAATCAGGCGGGTTTGGGTTTGGCGAATGTAATCCTTCGCCTGAGCCAACAACAGGGCATACCGTTGCAACAACGGACAATAAACGGCTGGGGGAACTGTCAGCGACACGCCCTCCTCTGGGGGAATCGCCAAGGGCAAGCTGTCCCCAGTCAGTGGCTCCTCAACTGTCCCAATGCGGCTGGCCTCAAGCTGTTGGATCGCGGTCAACAACTCCTGCACCACCTGATCGATCAACACTTGGGTGACATATTCCATCACCACAGGTTGTAGGGTAAACCCATTGGATTGCCCCGTGGATGCGGCGGGAGCCGGGTTGCTCAGTTCGGGGGAAATCCGCTCCACCATGCAGCGATAGAGTAGGGATTGCAGAGTATCCGCAAGGACGGAAAATTCCGGCAGCGGCACCATATCTTGCTGAAGATCCGCCACCGTCATTGGTTCCCGATGGATCGCCAGCCAATACATGATCTGGAGTTCCAGGCTAGACAAGCGGTTAAATTGCTCAGCCAGCAGGCGACGAATATCACTGAACAGGATCACGCCCGATAGCAGACAGTCGCTAATTGACCCGTTGTACAGGTCTTGAATCACGCTGGCGACAATTTTGAGAGCGAGGGGGTTGCCCTGATACAGGTTGACCAATTGTTCGTAGTCTTTGGGCGTGCCCCTCAGTCCCTTGAGGATCAGCACAGCGGAACCTGCATCGTAGGGTAAGCCAGACAGATGCAGACTACGAACCGGGAGACTATTGCCTTCCAGGTTCACCAAGTTGCGGGGTTTCTCCCGACTGGTGAGGATTAAACAACTGCTATGGCTCACCTCTGCCACCTGCCGCAGCAACTCGCCATACTCCGCATAGTCCGGTCGATAGGCTCCCGCTTGTTGTCCAGCCACAAGAATGGATTCCAAGTTGTCTAAGATGATCAAACAGCGCGATCGCCGCAGATGTTCCAAGACCAACGAGATCCGAGCCGATGTGTTGAGGGGCAAGGTGATTGGGGTAGATTGAGCCATCACCCCCAGTAAATCCGCCAGCAGATCGTTCAGGGGGGGCGCATTCCGGAGCGATCGCCAGACCACCAGTTGAAACGGCTGCCGCCCGATGAACCCATCCGCACCCGCTTCAGCGTCCCAAGTTCGCATCCCGGCCAACTGCTGACCCAGCTTCACCGTCAGGGAGGTTTTGCCAATCCCCCCCATCCCCACCAAGGTCACCACCCGGCAGCCCTGTTGCTGAATCCAATCTTCTAAGACCAATAACTCGTGAGTACGGCCATAAAAACAAGTGACATCGGGAGCGTCCCCCCAATCCTGTTGGGGCAAGCCAGAGGCGGTGGCGGAGAGAACTGCCTCTGCGGTTGATGATGGCAGGGCATTCGACCCAGAGCCAGCGGCGATCGCCGGACTAGACGACAACACCCCAGTTTCATAAAGACGCTGCAACCCTTGATTGACTCGGCGTTCCAGCACTTGGGAACAGTTATGTTTGGTAACGTGTTCCTCTAAAACATTACTGAGTAGTTTCCAGAGCTTAGGGCCAACATCTTTCTTGAGATAACTTTCGGCGTAGCGGGTCGAGGTCGCGATTTGGGCATAGCCTTGATGTTGATAGGTGCCACGCAACACAATCAAATCCACATCCGTCAAGTGCTTCCCTGTTTTCAGGAAAACTACTTTCTGGAGAATTTGCAGCACCTCCTCAAAGTCCATGGGATAACCCGCATCCATCCATTAGAAACACCAGCGATCGCCCACAACAACCCATCAACACCCATACACAACCATTCACTCGCTCCAAGGGAAACGCCGACCCAGCATTTTCTCCCGAAGAAGTGTAAACAATTGTCACGAGATTACATATCGGAATATTCAAAATTTAGCAGAACTTTCTCAGAACTTTTCCAGAACTTTCATGCATCGACAATTCCATACAGGTATGGGAAATTTTCCCATAAAGGAATTATGCATCCATCCAACTGATTAGACCTCTTGCACATTACATGAAAATCAATTGTTGAGTGGCCAAGATCTGCGCCCTCACCCTTTTCTTGTATGCCCGAAGGGCTTTAAGCCCTCTCCCAAATTTGGGCTACCGTGTATACAGATCTTGGGACGAGAGTTGTTATCCCCGCATTACC
>CAZJZR010000145.1:1603-7853 GCA_964550475.1 uncultured bacterium | reverse complement strand
ACTGCAATCCGGTGACCAAGCGATCGGCGCGTTACACCGTCAATTTGTCCAAACCCTGGAAGAACAGAGGATCATTATCCGCACGATTCCTCAACCGCTGTGTGCTCGTGCCTGCGTCCACTACTTCACCCTAGAGTCGGAATTGGATCAACTGGTGGCGGCGATCGCCCAGTGGTCTGCCTCTCGAACTTAACGGCATCTGGGATCACGCGGATCTCCTCTCTCCCCGATTCTTTGCTTTTGTGCCATTCTGGGGGAGGTGGTTCTCTGGTGCGATTTATTACTGAATTAATCGGTGTAGACATTTTTCAGTCATTCCCTATAACCCAAACTATGCAGCATAAAATTTTGGCGGTCTTCTCTCTCCTCGCTAGCCTGGGGATCACGCTGGCCACTCCCTTAGCCCAGGCACATTTGGCCAACCAACGGGCTGCGGCAGTGGCAGAACCTGCCCGCACAGGAGTTGCCCAGTTGGTCGCGCAAGCCAGTGGGGCTACTGAGTATTTGGACGATTTCAATGGCTTTAAGCTGAAGGTGCCACCCGGATTTAAGCTCGACAGCAAGGGGCTAACCACCACCTGGATTCGGATGCCTAGTGGTGGGAGTGGTGCTGCCACAATTTATGTGAATGCGGCAGAGTTGAAGGGTGTTTCCTCTCAGGTGCTTTACAACGCCCATTTGCAGCAGTACAAAAATAACAGCAGCTACACCGAAGTGGTGCCGATGAAAGTGAAATTCGGCAAGAAAGCGGCGTTGGCGTTGCGGGTGAAGGAAATTAACAACGTTCCCGGCACCCGCGACCAAAAGGGACCAGAGGAAATTCACCGCTGGCATTTGTTTGTGTTTGGCAACCAACGCACCTACACCTGGGGCTTTACGGGTTCCTTCTCGGACTTCCAAAATGGTTCCCTACCAGCGATCTATGAAGACGTAATTAAATCGGTTGAGTTGGTGACGATTAAGCCATAGTGGTTGCCAATACATACTGTGTCAGCCAATACTGTGTCAGCCAAAAAATTTTAGTTTGTAGTTCCAATTTCAGTTGACTGGCTGAAGCCACGACTACGAACAATTCCTTGACACGGTATAGCTTTCAGTTAGAGCGGTTTGCAGTTCAATGCAGCATAAACAAGGGGCTTAAGGCTTAAGCCCCTTGTTCTGATACTCCTTGCTCTCAGGTTGAGACAGTGCACTAAATGGATTGGAAATCTGCTGTCAGTTGCTACGAATTGGGAGTTGGGCATCGGAAAATTAACCGATTCTCAACTCCCGATTTCCGATTTGCCAATCTGCAAACCCTGAAGTTGTGGTTGGAAGTTGTGGTTGGAAGTTTTGATGGGAAGCCGCAGCTTAGCTACGCAATTGTAGGGGCGTTGACATACCACCATAACCCTACAGCTAACAGTAGTGTCCCCAGTTCCACTACCAAGTACAACCAATCATGCAATGTCAAACTAGTGTGCAACATATGATTCACCTCCCGTGCCATGGCAGCAGTTCACTCCTATTTTCAAAACTACGCCACCGCTGAGGGATCAAATCCCAAAGGGCTATAGCTTCATCATCCTCTGTTTATGGGGTGAGGAGATGTGGTTAGCAACAAACTGTGATGTAGCCGAAACTCTAATGGAGTTGGAATGTAGCTGCGTATCACCAGCAACAGGATTGGATTTGCCTCGTTAATGTTGCACTATAATGTCGGCAAACCGAGCCGCCAATGCACTAGCCCCGACCAACTGCTGCGATCGCGTAAAACCCCACGTCACCCCAATACAGCCTGCTGCTCCTGCTGCGTGTGCCATCTGAATATCCGCCAGAGAATCACCAATCATCAATGTATTTGCTGGGGCGACTCCCAACGCCTCACAAACCCGCAGCAAGGGAGCCGGAGCGGGTTTCCCCGGAGGCTGATCAATCCCATGAGCGACGGCAAAATAATCTTGAAGCTGATGCACGGTAATAAAATCCACCACATTGGCTGTTGTATCTGCTGACAAAATCGCCAAGGGCAAATCTACAGCAACCAAGGTGTCGAGCAAGTCCAATGTCCCCGGGAATAAGGATGTTTCGGTGGCTTTGCGAGGACTGGTTTGATCCGCCCGGTCAAAGGCCGCATGGGCGATCGCCAACGCTTCTGGCCAATCCCGCCCCGTCTCCGCAATATAGGCCGCTGCCCCAATCACATTTTCCAACCGCGTCCCAATTGCCAGCAATCCAGCCGGATTGAGTTGCTGATCCACCAAGCCAAACGCCATCAGTAGTGGCTCCTGCACCCCCGGAATTTGGGCATCGATCAGCCGCGATCGCCGTTGCCCCACACTCTTTAAAAAGCCTTCCGAATCCGCCAGGGTGCCATCCTTATCAAACACCACCGCTGCGATATCGGGAAATGTCACCCCTTGACAGACAATTGTTGCCACACCCAACTCCTTGCTCACTCGGCAATTTATCCCAAAAACAAATGCCCAGATTTGTAACTAAATCTGGGCATTTGTCATCACATTGAAGTGAATTTAATTAAAGCCAAGCTAACTTTAAAGTCAAGCCAACTTTAAATCCAAGCCAACTTTAAATCCAAGCCAACTCTATTCCACTTCGTCAATCGCTGCCGGAATTTCCTCTTCCGCCGCTGCTGGCTCTAAGGTCATGGAGGCAGGGGCGATGCCCTCCAACTTGGCACGCATCTGTTCCCGATACTTAGCCGCCATTTCTTCAGCCTTGTCGTAGACTAAGCTGGGATTCTTCACCATGGCACCGGGTTCGGGTTCCAACTGCTTGGTAGACAGCGAAATCCGACCACGTTCCGCATCCAAATCAATGATCATCACCTTCAGTTCATCATTGACATTGAACACGCTGTGGGGCGTATCGATGTGGTCGTGGGAAATTTCCGAGATGTGCAACAGACCGCTGACCCCACCAATGTCGATGAAGGCACCGTAGGGTTTGATGCCGCGCACGGTTCCCACCACGACTTCGCCCACTTCCAAGCGGTTCATCTTGCGTTCCACCAGTGCCCGCCGATGGCTGAGCACTAGGCGGTTGCGGTCTTCATCCACTTCCAAGAACTTCAGGGGCAATTCTTCACCCATCAGTTCTTCCTTGGGTTTACGAGTGCTGATGTGGGAGCCGGGGATAAACCCACGCAAACCTTCGATCCGCACCAACGCGCCACCCCGATTAGTGGCAAAGACGGCAGACCGCACGGTGGCATCTTCTGCTTGCAATTGGCGTACCCGTTCCCATGCCCGCATGTATTCAATCCGACGGATAGACAGGGTTAATTGCCCATCTTCATTCTCATCCGTCAAGATAAAGAATTCGCGAGTTTCATTGGATTGCAGCACTTCTTCAGGAGCATCCACACGGTTAATGGACATTTCCTGAATGGGGATGTAAGCGGCTGTCTTGGCACCAATGTCAATCAGGGCACCCTTCGGCTCCAAACTGAATACAGTCCCGGCCACAATGTCGCCAGGGCTGAAATGGTAGTCATATTTGTCGAGTAGCGCAGCAAAGTCCTCGTGAGTAAAGCCGATGTCAATAGTGGTGTCCTGAGTGATCATGCTAGGTGTTTCCTGTGTACTATCTCCGTTAAGGGTGCTTAGGGGGTTAAATCTAAGAGGTGAGAAAACCAAAACCAGACTTGAAGATGAGCCAAACTAAATCCACACAACAGTCGAGGCAGTGGCAAAACTTAATCGTATCGTCAGCTAATCGCTAACACAGATTAAATTTGCCGATGTTTAAGGTGAAATTTAAGTTGACATTAAAATTTCTTGGTTCCTGTTGGAACCAGAAATTGCCCCAAAAAAATATTCTAAAGGATCTCTAATTATACGAGGTATTTGTGACAAAGAAAGCTATTTAGTGGATTAATTCTAGCGAATTCTCAGAGGCGCGATCGCCCAAAACTTGAAAACCCGGCCACTTAAACACCCACAAGGAAGCCAACAATTACCCCCTTAGGCGTAAGAACCGGGTTACTCAATTGTAAGTTTGTTTTTAGGTTAGCTTGAGGAATTTAGATGGCTTGAGCCGATAAACCACTGTTGCAGAACCAGTGCTCAGCAACCAGTGCTCAGCAACAACGCTCATAACGCTCATCCAGAACCAAGAACTGTCCCGATTTACCGTTAGGATGACACACCAGCCGATGCTGGGATTTCTTTGACCATCCCCGGCTCAACCATCGCATCCCCACGCCCATGGGGTGTAGGCTCATCTCGACCTTCAACCTGAGAATTTTTCAGGTCGTTCAGTGTATCGATGAAGTCTCGAATACCTTGAAACTGTCGATAAACTGAAGCAAACCGCACATAGGCCACTTCACTGAGCGATCGCAAACTCTGAAGTACCATTTCGCCAATTTCGGTACTGTTGACTTCTCGGAGGGCACGCTGCTGCAACTCTGCCTCGATCTCGTCCACAATCGCCTCCATCCGGAATGACGAAATCCCGGTTTTCTCGCAAGCCAAGACGATGCCTTGTAACAACTTCGAGCGATCGAATAATTGCCGTTCCCCATCCCGCTTAATCACGGTGACCGGAACGAACTCAATCCGCTCATAGGTTGTAAATCGGCGATCGCACTTCAGGCATTCCCGACGGCGACGGATACTCTGACCAGCCTCGGCTGAACGGGACTCAAGTACTCGGCTTTCGGTGTGCTGACAGAACGGACAGCGCATACCTCACCCCTCTCTAGAACAGTCAGATACCCTGGGGCAACCCCAGGAAAAGTTTCAGGTCAGAACCGCTCAAACACAATCTTGAAATCAAGATATCAAAATAGCCATAACTAGGTTCGCCAACCAGACCGAAAATGAATCATCAAGTACCCAGCCACCTCAATTGTCGATAAATAAATCATCGATAATCGAATCGGGTTGTCGTCATTCCGGCTAATCAGCAAGTGAGAGAAGTGAGTACTAAAACGAGTGACAACATGAGTCACTCTGCACTACAACGTCCCTAATTACTTACCAATCCGAGGCGGTTCACGAAAAGCGATCGCAAAAAATAGCACACCCAATGTCAGAGTTAAAATCAGGATATAAGCAACACTTTCCATATCAAAATTCCCTGAAAGTTTCAGACAAACAACAGTTTATCAGGTAAACGCCAAAAGATGCTGAACTCAATTCCTATAGAGTTTAGGCGACCTCAGTATCTAGCGTTAAGTGTACGAAACTTCCACTATTAGTGGATTAGCCCCACTAGGTTTTCGACTAAAAGTTGAGAATTTTGATTGAATGCAGCCACGAGTGCTGCGATCAAAGTTGCAACATCACCTATTTAACGTCAGCGTATTCAATAACGATTAAGTTAAATTAAGCAAAGATTTCAGTTTTGGCTAAAGCCAGAAATCAACCCTGATTCATTGAATCTGATACGTCCAATTTGACGCAATCAGTTGTAATCAGTATTGAATGGATGCAAAGAATTTGTCAAATCTTTTTAGGAAATTAGCAGAATTGCCTCTGTTCAACGTTCAATCCAACTAAATAGCCGTCCACATTTGCACATCAATCTTGGCAAC
Source organism: uncultured bacterium (assembly GCA_964550475.1). Lineage (GTDB taxonomy): Bacteria > Cyanobacteriota > Cyanobacteriia > CAIUCS01 > CAIUCS01 > CAIUCS01. Next base: position 2,311 of record CAZJZR010000145.1, on the reverse strand, counting down.
CGTGGACGGCTATTTAAGTAATTCAACGAGTCAAGCAAATCAACTGATTCAACTTACTGATTCAATGTATCTTCGCAGATAAACAGAACCACTAACTCTAGATAGGTTGCTTGCGACGAGTGGACTTGTCACCAAGTTTGGCATAGAAGCCCCATTCCACTTGCTCTTCGGAGAGTTCGGGGTCGATCCCAGCGAACACATCGCGGAACAGGGTACGAGAACCATGCCACAGGTGGCCAAAGAAGAACAACAGCGCAAACACAGCGTGACCAAAGGTAAACCAACCACGAGGACTGGTGCGGAATACCCCATCAGAATCCAGAGTGGCGCGGTCAAACTCAATCACTTCACCCAATTGAGCACGGCGGGCAAACTGCTTCACCGTTGAGGGATCCGTAAAGGTTTGGCCATTTAATTGACCACCGTATAAGGTAACGGTTACACCCGCTTGTTCAAAGCTGTACTTGGACTCAGCTCGACGGAAGGGAATGTCAGCCCGGACTACGCCATCCTTGTCAACCAATACCACGGGGAAGGTTTCAAAGAAGTTGGGCAGGCGACGAACCGACAGTTCACGACCTTCAGCATCGGTGAACACGGCATGACCCAACCAACCTTGGGCAATTCCATCACCGTTGTTCATCGCGCCAGTACGGAACAAACCACCCTTGGCAGGGCTGTTGCCCACGTAATCGTAGAACGCGAGTT
>CAZJZR010000145.1:0-1503 GCA_964550475.1 uncultured bacterium | reverse complement strand
CGGAACAAACCACCCTTGGCAGGGCTGTTGCCCACGTAATCGTAGAACGCGAGTTTATCGGGGATCGTAGACCAGGCATCGGCCAAGCTGCTGCCATTAGCCACTTGGGATTGAACACGACGTTCAATTTCTTGCTTGAAGTAACCGCCGTCCCACTGATAACGGGTGGGGCCAAACAGTTCAATGGGGGTCGCCGCACTGCCATACCACATGGTGCCTGCTACCACAAAGGCAGCAAAGAACACGGCTGCAATACTGCTAGACAACACGGTTTCGATGTTCCCCATCCGCAGAGCCTTGTAGAGCCGTTCGGGGGGACGTACAGATAGATGGAATAAGCCAGCGATGATGCCAACAATGCCCGCAGCGATGTGGTGAGCCACAATGCCACCGGGGTTAAATGGGTTAAAGCCCTCTGGCCCCCAAGCTGGTGCAACGGGTTGGACACTGCCCGTTAAACCGTAGGGATCAGACACCCACATCCCTGGGCCAAATAGGCCGGAGAGGTGGAACGCGCCAAACCCGAAGCAAAGTAAACCAGACAAAAACAGGTGAATCCCGAACATCTTGGGTAAGTCAAGAGCGGGTTCACCCGTGCGGGGATCGCGGAACAGTTCCAGATCCCAGAAGACCCAGTGCCATACGGCAGCTAGGAACAACAAACCAGAAAGGATAATGTGGGCAGCGGCAACGCCTTCAAAGCTCCAGAAGCCGGGGTTTACGCCCGTCTCACCTGTGATGCTCCAACCTGCCCAAGAGCCAGTCACGCCCAACCGTGCCATGAAGGGAAGCACAAACATCCCTTGCCGCCACATGGGATTCATCACCGGATCGCTGGGATCAAAAATGGCTAGCTCGTAGAGTGCCATTGAACCAGCCCAGCCTGCCACAAGGGCAGTATGCATAAGGTGTACAGCAATCAGTCGTCCTGGATCATTTAGGACGACTGTGTGTACACGATACCAGGGTAGTCCCATTGACTACGCTCCTCCTAAACAACTTTTACTACAGCTTCAACAACTCTCTTGTCATCTTATCAAGGTGTGCTACCCGTACATGCAGCTAGCGTGTGGATAACATCCTTGCGATCGCAACCTCAGAGCTGAGCCATCCACTAACCCGGTAGACCCATTCACTGAGCAGTCCAGGTAATTAATCGGCTAAGTATAATTACTTAGAGGGCAATCACTTGAACTGCCTTGAGCTTCGGTTTAGGGAATGATTCAGTCTTGCCAGTGGAAATAGAAAATCTGAGTGGTAGCAAGTTGGGGACAAATCCCGACACTGGCTACCGATTCCACTATTCTTCCAGCAATTGACCCATTCTGATGAACTGTCTTGAAAGACTGGACTGTCTCCAAGGACAAACCCATCCCTAAGGAAATACTCTAAGGAAATTTAGATATTTGGGTTGATGTAGGACAACGCCCAATTTTTATGAAAAGCGTTTAAAGAAGTGTAACTAGTGTCAGAAACGATTGCAAGATAGGGAGATAGCCAATC
>CAZJZR010000144.1:0-7919 GCA_964550475.1 uncultured bacterium | reverse complement strand
GGAGAAATGGTCTGATTCCCCTTCTCCCAGAATTGGGAGAAGGGGTTAGGGGATGAGGGCAGTCGAGGTTACATCCTAAGTTGACACCAATGTCCCCTTCGGCGCGATGCTGGGAATGAGGCTGTACATCCTATGACGGTGTATGGTAGAGCTTGGTTGTAGCAGTGGGCAAGCCAATGGTTAACCATTCCGATGATGTCCGTCATGATAGTTGGCGCGATCGCTGTGCTAATTATTTGGACCGCCATTCTGCTGAGGCCATCGGCTTAAGTCGCAGTGGTCTCAACGTAATCGGCTTGATTAGCGGCACCTCGGTTGATGGCATTGATGCCGCCTTAGTACGGCTGACGGGGACGGATGTGGACTTACGGGTGGAATTAATCCAAGGAGCCACCTATGCCTATCCACCACTGTTGCGGGAACAGATTTTGCAGGTGTGTGCCGGAGCCAGCCTGAGCATGGCAGACGCAGCAGCATTGGATGACGCGATCGCCCACGTCTTTGCCCAAGCTGCCCTCAAAATTCAAGCCGCCGCCCCCCATTCGCCCCAGGTAGACTTGATTGGCTCCCACGGTCAAACGGTGTTCCATCGTCCGCCTACCCACCCTAGCCAGGATGCCACCACCTTGCAGCAACAGATGGCGCAATTTGCCGCCAAACCAGACACCGAACGCGCCTTATTTACCCCCGATCGCTTAGGGTTAGGCTACACAACCCAGTTGGGACGGGGTGACGCGATCGCCCACCTGACCGGCATTCCCACCGTCAGCAACTTCCGGGTGCCAGACATCGCCGCTGGGGGGCAAGGGGCACCCCTAGTGTCTCGGTTAGATGCCTACGTCCTCAGCCATCCCGAACATTCCCGTTGTGTCCAGAACCTGGGTGGTATTGGCAATGTGACCTACTTGCCTGCGCGATCGCCCAACACCGACCTTACCGCCTGGGAACAGCAAATTCTGGGCTGGGACACCGGCCCCGGCAATGTGCTGATTGACTTAGCGGTTGCCCATTTCTCCGATGGTCGGCAAACCTACGATCAGGACGGAGCATGGGCGGCGACCGGACAACCCTGTGGCGAATTGCTGCATCGCTGGCTGCAAGACGAGTTTTTCCGATTGCCGCCACCCAAATCCACCGGGCGAGAATATTTTGGCGTAGACTATTGGCGACGCTGTTTAGCCGATACCGTGGCCTATAACCTCAGCCCCGCCGATGTGTTAGCCACCCTCACCGATTTCACCGCTGCCTCCATCGCTCAAAATTATTTGACCTGGTTACCGGCCCCTCCTACCGAGGTGTTACTGTGCGGCGGCGGCAGTCGCAATGCCCATTTACGTCAACGCATCGCCGCCTATCTGGCCGATCCAGAATCCATCCCCCCAACTTCTGGAAAAATCTCTGCGACACCCCCCGTATTTACAACGGATCAGGTAGGATTACAAGCAGATTATAAGGAGGCGATCGCCTTTGCTGTCTTAGCCTATTGGCGGTTACTGGGGATTCCTGGCAACCTGCCTGCGGTGACTGGAGCCAAGCGACCCTTACCATTGGGAAGGCTGCATCTACCGTTCGCCGCCAATTGATCCCATCATTAATATCACCATTGTGGAATATCAACATTGTGGTACCAGCAATTTGCCGTGATAGGATCAGGAACTATTCTGGCTTTCTGGCAATATAATGCTGGCAAGATCCTCCGGTTTGAGTGGTACGGGCTAAGAGGATGTTTTAAACGTTGACTGTTCCTGCGCGGGGCGCAGCAAACATCAACCGTCTAGACTAATTTGCAAACAGTCTCTCAGGTCGGATCAGGCAAACGAACACTCAATCAGATCAGCAGATCAGATGAGTTAATCAGATCAGCAGATCAGCAGATCAGATCAGCAAACTCAGTCATTAGACCAGGCATCGGATCAACTATTGGTCAGGCAACCGTTGTTCAACAGGGCTAGCTAATCAGGAATTAGGATAGTGTCACATACCTTTTTGCTCGAACCAGGCCGCTGGACACTCCAGGGTAACTGGCTGGAAAAAGATGGTCTGGTCTTAGCGGTGCGGGGACAAACCCTGATCGCGTGGTCTCCTGACGGCTGGTTTACGATGGTTACCCGATTGCTGTTCCCCAACAACTCGGAGCGGGAAAAGATTTCCCTGCAATACCGAGGGCGGCTCAGCATGGGGGAACGGGAATATACGTTTGTGCTGCAACACAGTTATTTAGGTCGGATTGAAGGGGAAGGTTGGATTGCCCCAGATTCAATTTTGCAGCGGTATTGGGTGTTGGGCGATCGCCAAAAACGTAGCGGCTTTGAAACCATGTATCGCTTAAATGAAAACACCTACCATTTTTCTAGTGCCTTGATGGTGGGTAATTTCCTCAACACCGCGATGGAAGTCCGTATGGATCGGCAAGCAGAGCAGTGAGTCAAGCTGATAGGCTGGTTTAAAAGTGCTTTAAAAGCCCGATTTGATATAGCCCTAGCGACTGTTCACCTTGCGTTCTCGCAGGGTAATCATGGTTCGTTTGGTCGTTCTAAACCTCAGTGATAGATCTGCGTAGGGGCAGGTTTTGCCGTCAAATTAACAATCGTAGCGAAAGTTTCTCGGCTAAACCTGCCCCTACACCTCGCGGAACTCAACCAGAGGGGGCTGGCTTTGCGTCACATCTGGAGGCATGACCTCACATCAGATGACACCATACCCGTAGCTACGCCTGTAGAATGTCGTGAATTATGCAGGCAAGGTAAGCATCAATCGGGATCCAATTGGCGATGCTAAACCTAGCAATTTCCCTTCGCCCCTCACCCTTTCCCCTTTCCCCCTCCCTCCCTTTCCCATCTGTCCCGAAACAGCTTAAACTTTCCTTCAGGTTGTTTTCTGGAAGGAAAGCACCCGTTCATTGTGGTTGCAAACGGCGGTGGCACGAGTGAGTAAGATTCCTCTGTTGGATTTGGTATCTCAGTACAAGACCATTCAAGCGGAAACAGAGGCGGCGGTGCTGGCCGTGTTGGCTTCTGGAGCCTACATCGGCGGCGAAACGGTACGGTCGTTTGAACGACAATTTGCCGATTATGTGGGGGTCTCGGAATGTGTGGCGTGTAATTCGGGTACAGATGCGTTGTATTTGGCCTTGCGATCGCTGCGAATTGGGCCTGGGGATCAGGTGATCACGACACCATTTACGTTTTTTGCCACTGCCGAAGTGATTAGTGCCGTTGGGGCAACTCCAGTGTTTGTGGACATTGATCCGCGCACATTTAATTTAGATGTGGCGCAGGTGGAAGCGGCGATCACTGCCCACACCCGTGCGATCATTCCCGTACATTTGTTTGGCCAAGCCGTGGACATGACGGCATTGATGCAAATTGCCCAAACCCATCAGTTGTATGTGATTGAAGACTGTGCCCAAGCGACGGGTGCAATGTGGGCGAATCAACGGGTCGGCAGTATTGGTCACATTGGTTGTTTTAGCTTCTATCCCACCAAAAATTTAGGAGCCTGTGGGGATGGGGGAGCCGTCACCACTAATGATCCTGAAATTGCCGCCATGGTGCGGATGTTGCAGGAGCACGGTAGCAAAACCCGTTATCACCATGACGAAATTGGCGTAAACAGTCGGTTAGATGCGGTGCAAGCAGCGGTTTTGCAAATTAAATTACGCCACTTGGATGATTGGAATGCGGCACGCACAGCCGCTGCCCTGCGCTACCACGATCGCCTCGCTAATGTTCCCGGTGTGGTGGTGCCCTACGCCGCGAGTGGTGGCCAAAGTGTGTGGAATCAATACACCATTCGGGTGCAGGAGAATGGCTCATCTGGCTCATCTGCCGATGGTGAAAACCGCCGCGATCGCTTGCGGCAAGGATTACAAGAGCGGGCGATCGGCGCGATGGTTTACTATCCCTTGCCTTTACACCTGCAATCGGTTTATCAATCCCTCGGTTACCGTGCAGGTCAATTCCCCGCAGCCGAACAAGCCTGTCAAGAAGTCCTCTCCTTACCGATGTTTCCAGAACTAGTAGAGGAACAACAAACGGGAGTGGTTTATGCCATTAAAGAAGTGTTAAGTGATGGCGCATCTGGTGATTAGGGGAATGGCGATTAACATCGCGGCTAATAGATGCGTCCGCTAAGTGAGTAATTGGTCAGGGGTTGGGTGAATGATTTGGTTAATGATTGAGATATCGGTTTGTTAGGGTATGGAAACCGTGTCCCAACCACCTGACTAGCGCAATTTACACTCCATCCGAACTGGAATCGACCTCCGTTTATGTCGAATTAATTCCATCAATTTGCCTGTTAAAGATGGGGGGACTCGTCGTTACCAATCAATCGGTATATAGTGGTTGGTAGAGACTGAATGTTGTGGTGCTGAAAATCTCACAAACCGATTGACCAAATTTTGGTGGGGGAACGTATGGATGCGATCGCGTATGTTCATTTAGCGTTGAATTTAACCGACTCGGAGACTGGCAATTGGACGACCGATTCCACGGCGACATCAGCAGTGGTTCCGGAGGCTGAGTGGCTTGATTCTGCTGGAATGGATCACGGGATCAGTTGGCGGAATGCCTCTGGTAAAACGGCATTTCATTTGTTATCCCTGCATATTTTGTTAATCGGATTGACGGTTTTAGGGACAGCAGGCAGTGGGTTCGCTGCCCTGCAACAGGAAAGTAGTGGGGATGATGTCGCCGCGTTACAAGAACAACTGCAAAAGTTGGGTTATTTTGACGGCCCCATTACAGGTTATTTTGGCTCCCTCACCCGCGAAGCGGTGATCAAATTTCAGCAAGAGCAACAACTGACTCCGGATGGTGTCGTGGGGACAGAGACCCAAGCTGCTCTCGCCGGAGGGACAACCGCCAAAGCAAATCCAACCACGCCTTCAGCCACACCGACTAATCCAGCTAATCCAGCTAATCCAGCCGCCCCCAGTACAGCGACTCCCAGTACAGCAACCCCTAACGCGCCTGTGGCGGCGACGGGTGCGATTGATAACGTGATGTTGGCCTACGGCGATCGCAATCCCCAAGTCGAAGTTCTGCAACGTCGTCTGCAAGCCTTGGGTTACTACAATGGCCCCGTGGAAGGCGTATTTGGCCCCCAAACCGAAGCGGCTGTACGCCAATTCCAACAAAGTCGCCAGTTAAAAGTAGATGGTGTGGTAGGTAGTGCCACCCGTGCTGCGTTGAACCAAGATAAGGCTGCGACCCCAGCCACTCCCAATGCTGCCAACCCTGCTGCTGCTGCACCCAATGCCGCCGCCAACCCCAATCTGCAAGCCAAGCCAGGGACGTTGCGCTTGGGCGATCGCAATCCTGCCGTGGAAGCGTTGCAAAAACGCTTGCAAGCCCTTGGTTTTTATACCAGCACCATCACAGGCATCTTCGGAACTGAAACCCGCGAAGCCGTAGTGCAATTCCAACAAAATCGGCAACTGACCCCAGACGGTATCGTCGGCACCGCCACCTGGACAGCCTTGGGTATTACCAGCACCATTGGCGCAGAAGCGGAAAAACTCGGCCCCGCCCTGCCCAACACCACCGCGCCAACCGCCGCCAATCCTGTCCCCTCTCCTAAAGCCAATCCATCCCCTGTACCGTCCCCTGCGGCTCCAACCGCCAGCCCAACCAATCCGGGTGGTGCTAGCACCGCCTCTCCCACCCCGCCCGCCACCAGCAATGTCAGTCCTGCCCCCTCTCCAGCCCTAGCGGCTGAACCCGTAACTGCTCCATTATCTATGGGGTCAGAGGGGCGTGATGTCTTGGTGTTGCAACAACAATTGCAAAAGTTGGGCTATTTCAAAGGCTCTCTGTCGGGACTGTTTGACGAAGCCACTCGCAATGCCGTGGTGGACTTCCAGCAGAACAATCAACTGGAAAGCGATGGAGTGGTGGGTAGTCGCACCCTGAGCGCGTTGCGAAATCCAACCGCTGCACCAAAACCACCCGAATCGGTCAGTCGTGCCCCAGCCCCTAACCCAGCCATCCCAGTCGCTCCCAAGCCTGCGGCGGAGCCTGCCCCCAGTCCCACAATTCCTAGCGTCATCCCGACCACACCCGCTAGTCCATCGGCCACGCAATCCCCCGCTAGCCGAGCCGCCACCCAACCGGATGTGTCAAATCAACTGCGCTTAGAGGGCGACGCACCGTTACCCAGCCCCACCAATCCAAATGCGGGCACAGATGGCAATCCTGGTGGTGGTGCAACCGCTACACCCAACAGTGGCAGCGGCATTCCCATGTCATCTACTAGCCCATCCAGTGTCCCTGCCGCATCCCCATCACCCAGCAACCCGGCCACAACAGAAGCCAGCAGTGGCATGACCACCACTGGAGCGGTTGCCACGAGCACCACTCCCCCCGTTGCCACCACGGTTGCCTCTGCCACCCGTCTGACGGTAACGGAAATGCAGCAACAGCTTAAGGAACGCGGTTTTTATGCTGGTGAAGTGGATGGAGAGTTGAACGATCGCACCCGGGCTGCGATCGCCGCCGCCCAAGCCTTCTACAAAATTGACGATGCCACGATCTGGAGCGGCCAAATTCCGGCCAATTAGGGAGGAGCGTGAAAATAAAGTACCCATAGATTAATACCCATAGATTAAACAGGATGCATTATGGCTGAAGCCTTTAGCGTAGCCATGCCAGAGGCTATACGCATCCTGTGCCGGGTATTTTATTTATTTGCACATCCCTTAGGTATATCTGGTGATCGAATGTTTGGTGACCGATATTGCCGATCCATCATCGGCCTGATGGATACCCACAACCCACAGCAATGAACGGTTAGTGAACGATTTGTCATTTTGACGTTGATGCTGTGATTGCGTCGGTTTGCCTGAGCCAAGATGTGTTATCCGTTGCCAATCACAATTAATTTGTAATTTGCCTGAATTAATTTGCCTGAAAGGAATAGCGGCCAGTCGCAGATAACTGACCAACAAAGCGATCGCCGCCTACTTCCACCCGCAATTCTCCCTGTTTCCAGCCTAACGATAGGGGGAGCTTACCACCATCGGCGGGTTGGTAAAGGGCATAGTGTTGTCGCCAATCGTGACGCTGACCATTACGCCAAACAATTGGCAGGGCAGTGCCTTGGTGTTGCAGTTTGACGCGATCGCCCCGACTGCCACGATACTCCACCTGCGCCTGTGCCAGTTGACTCAGATCCAGCCGACTGGAGCGCAACACCGCAGTTTGGAATTGGGCAAAACTGCCATGGGTTTGTGGTTCGCCAATTTCCAACGCCAAGCCGCTCAGGTTGCCGCCCGTGCCCTCAGCCGTCAGAATCTGGTCATGGGGATAGGATTTGGCAATTTTGGCCGTTGCCGCTGCATTGGCTCCATCCTGCGCCAAATTCAGGCTTAACTGAATCGGATGCAGGGCTAACCAGGTTTGCTCATACTGCAAAAACACAATCCCTTGCCGTTGGGTGATGCCAACTGTTTTGGGCAGAAAAAATTGGAAGGGAGCCGTGCCCTTGTCATTCAGCCACAGAATTAAATTGCGGTATTGGGCGATCGCCTCCCCACCCACACTACTGGTGGAGATTTTGGTCGGATCAGTCCCCGTACTTGCCACCAAATAGTCCACCCCCCGCTGGCGGTTAGTCGCCATCAGCTTAAAGCCATTCCAATCGCCGCCCGATCCCTGCGCCAGCGTCCCCACCTGAAACGTATGGCCAATGTATAGGGTTTCATAAAATTGGGGAGCGGCATCTGCACCGGGTAACCAATTCTCGTAGGTCGGTTTGGAGTTGAGCCACTCGACGGGTTTGGCAAACTGTTTCCGCGCCAACGCCACCACCGCCAGCGGCGGACGGTAGTTGCTGGTGATCAGATATACAAAGTCGTGATGGGGGGTTGGATTGGGAGGGGGGCATCGCCAAAAAACAAGCCCAGTTCCTCCGTTGCC
>CAZJZR010000143.1:0-7925 GCA_964550475.1 uncultured bacterium | reverse complement strand
AGTCATAGCGTTCATCCTCAAAGCTAGTTTGCTCACCATAGAACACACAGTCTACTGCTCCTTACGGGAAGAAACACAGTCAGTGAAGGTAATCAGCCAACAGAATTTAGCCGAACTACGCGCCAGTTTAATTGGTGCTGCCAGATAAGTGGGTAACGGTAGCACGCCCGCGATCGCCACAACCACAGGGGAAAAGAGGCAGTCTTTTGTAACTGGTTTTATCGTTGTTGAGTGTTGCCATTCAACTTAATCCCAACGTTTCAATTAGAACCTATCATTTGCGTCAACAACTACATGAGGCAAATCTATAATGACAGAACCGTTATCTATGCGATCGCGGCCAGACTTCCTTTTAAGCTGGCTATCGTTGCCTAGACTGTGTTTGGTTGAACGGAAACGGGTAGATGGGATATCTGTCCGCTAATCAGATTTTGACTACTTCAACATTGTTTTACGAAACTCGTGTGAAAATAGCTGCAACCTGTTGGGGAATACGCCCAGGATTTGTTAAACCTTTCCCGGTATTTGGAAACATATCAACAACTGAGAGTAAGATTAGCTTCAATAGTTTTAGTTACAAAAGTTTTAGTTGCAAACATTGACCTCCCTTGTGACTGTTCAACGTGCAATTGTCTATGAAGCCGACCTTTAAGCTGTCTGAACTTCTGCAACAAGGGGATGTCGCGATCGCGGCAATCAGTACGCTTTTAGGACAGGGAATGGCTGTTCTGGACTGTGGAGGAGTCGAAACTGTTGAAACCGACCAACTGAACAAGCTATTTTCTGAGATTCCTGAAGCTTGGGAGTTGGTTGAACTGAAGGAGATTATTGTTCCTGCAACCTTAACTGAAGCCCTTTCAGCCCAATTGAACGAATGGTTAGACATGCGGGCTTCAGTGCGGTCTACTCCACCAGATGGGGCAATACCAGCTTACAGCGTCAAACTTGACCAACTGAAGGCAGGTGTGGTTGTACGAGGTTCCATGTTCCCAGAACCTGTACAGGTTATTGTTGCGTTCCCAATGGGTGAAGCTGTCAAACTCACCGGAAAGGGGTTACAGACGAATCAAGTCTATGATCCAATCCTCAATGTTGAACAACTGGCGCAGTTACAACTTAGCCCTGAACGAGAGCCGTTTGATGGTGATCCGCTAAGGTTCCGCTTGGGGGTTGAGGCATTGAGGTTAGGGTTAGCGCACGAATATGACCCCTATTTTTCTCTGACGATCGCCCGTGTTGATCCGTTGCCGCACCAACTCGAAGCGGTCTACGACTACTTTTTAAGGCAACCCCGGATTCGTTTTTTGTTGGCAGATGATCCGGGGGCAGGAAAGACGATCATGGCAGGATTGCTGCTGAAAGAATTGAAGATTCGGGGGTTAGCCAAGCGTACTCTGATTGTGGCTCCGGCGAACCTAACCTTCCAGTGGCAGCGGGAAATGAAGGATAAATTCCGGGAAGACTTTGAAGTGGTCCGGGGGGATGTCCTGCGGGCGAACTATGGCATGAATCCCTGGCAGGAGAAGAATCAGGTTGTCACGTCTGTTTCTTGGGTCTCTCGAATTGAGGATGCGAAGGAGAGTTTGCTGCGATCGCACTGGGATTTAATCATTGTGGATGAGGCCCACAAGATGAGTGCCTATAGCTCCGATAAGAAAACCCTGGCTTACCAACTGGGTGAGTCTTTATCGGAAATGACTGATCACTATTTACTCATGACAGCCACTCCTCACAAGGGCGATCCTCAGAACTTTTGTATGTTTTTGGAATTGCTAGACCGGGATGTTTATGGGGATATTAAGAGTCTGGAAGAGGCAATGCGGCGGAATGAAGCCCCATTTTACCTGCGTCGAGTCAAGGAAGCATTAGTGACCTTTCCTGAACCAGAAACGGGACTGCCTAAGAAACTGTTTACCAATCGGAAGGTTGAGACCATCGACTTTCAGATTGATGATGAGGAATTAGATTTTTATGATGCTCTGACCCGTTACGTTGAAGACCAATCGATTAAAGCTTCGGCAGATGATTCTGCTAGGGGGCGGGCATTGGGCTTCACCATGGCGATGTTGCAACGTCGATTTGCTTCCAGTGTTTATGCTGTGCGCCGTAGTTTGGAGCGAATGCGCGATAAGCGACAACGGATTTTGGACGATCCGGAGGGCTATCGCCAAGAGCAAATTAATCGACGGTTGCCGGATGATTTCGATGAGTTGACAGAGGAAGAGCAAGAAGGAATTCTGGGCAATTTGGAATCGGTGGTTGCCTCAGTTAACCCGGCAGATTTACGGGAAGAAATCCTGCAACTTACCCGGATGATTGACCAGGCGAAACACTTGGAAGATCGGGAGATTGAGTCGAAACTGGTGCGGTTAAAGGATGCTTTGACCAATGAGGGGTTGTTCCAAGACCCCAAGATGAAGCTACTGATTTTCACTGAACATAAGGATACCCTGGACTTCCTGGTGGGTAAGTTGCGGGAGTGGAATCTTTCCGTGACTCAGATTCATGGGGGGATGAAGATTGGCGATCGCGACACGCCCAATACCCGGATTTATTCAGAGCGGGAGTTTCGGGAAGACTGTCAGGTGTTGGTAGCCACAGAAGCAGCAGGTGAAGGAATCAACCTCCAGTTTTGTTGGTTCATGATCAACTACGACATTCCCTGGAATCCGGTGCGGTTAGAGCAACGGATGGGACGGATTCATCGCTATGGACAGGAAAAAGATTGTCTAATTTTTAACTTTGTTTCCACGAACACCCGTGAAGGGCGTGTCTTTTGGAAGCTGTTTGAGCGGATTCGGGCGATCGAGCGAGACTTAGACCCAGAGCAAACGGGCAAGGTGTTCAATGTTCTGGGCGATGTGTTCCCAGCCAACCAGCTAGAGCGGATGCTGCGGGATATGTATGCCCATAACCTGACTGAAGATGTGATTAAGAACCGGATTGTGGAGCAGGTAGACACGGAACGGCTGCGCCGGATTACCGACTCGGCTCTGGAAGGGTTGGCAAAGCGGGAGTTAAATCTCTGGTCAATTGTTGGGAAGTCTGCGGAAGCCAAGGAACGACGGTTGGTGCCAGAGGTGGTGGAAGATTTTTTTGTCCAAGCGGCTCCCATTAGCGGCATTACCCCCAAGGAAGTGGCAAAGGGACAAAAGGTGTATCGGGTGGGGCGGGTGCCCCGGACGCTTTGGGGAATTGGAGAACGGTTGGAACCGCGATTTGGCAGGTTGGGTAAGGAGTACAAAAAGATTGCTTTTGGCAAACAATTGATTGAGGCAGACCCAACGCTGGAATGGGTGACACCGGGACATCCGTTGTTTGAATGTGTGCGAGATCATGTGCTGACCGAGGTACAGGATGATTTGCGGCGAGGTACGGTTTTCTTTGATTTACAGCGGCAGAAACCGGCTCGCCTGGATGTGTTTTCGGCTGGAATTCAAGATGGGCGGGGAAATGTGTTGCACCGGAGATTATTTGTGGTGCAAACGGAGATGGATGGGACGATGACGGTCAAACAACCAACAATTTTTTTGGATCTGGCTCTGGCTCCCGTTGGCGTGCAGATTCCTGAGGCTGACCATCTCCCCGATCGCCCGCAGGTAGAGCAAAAGTTGGTGGAGCAAGAACTCAATGGATTTCTGCTGGAGGTACAAACCCAACGCCAAAAGGAAATTGCCACCATTGCCCGCCATCTGGAAATTAGCTTGAACACGATTATTGATAAGGTGCAGTGTCAATTTGCCGAATTGGTTGCTCAGAAGGAATCGGGATCAAAAGAGTCGGGGTTGGATGGGCGAATTAAACAGATGGAAGACCGTCTATTTGACCTGAATGGACGGTTAGAGCAACGTCGAGAAGAGCTACAGCAGGAACGGAGTTGTGCGATCAGCGGAGTGCAGCATTTTGGGTGTGCCTGGGTGTTGCCCCACCCCGATCGCGACGCTCCAGACATTGCGCCGATGGTCAGTAATGAGGCGATTGAGCGGATTGCGGTGGACGCGGTGATTGCCTATGAACAGGCGCGGGGCTGGCAAGTGCACAGTGTAGAGTCGGAAAACCGAGGATTTGATTTAATTTCCCGAAAAATGCACCCGGAAGATCCACAGACGGCGATCGCAGTGCGGTTTATTGAAGTAAAGGGGCGATCGCAGGTTGGTCAAGTGGCTCTAACCAGCAACGAGTACAAAACGGCAGAGCGATTACAGCAGGATTACTGGCTCTACGTGGTGTTTAATTGCGCCACTCAACCGGAGGTTCACCCGATTCAAGATCCGGTTCGGTTGGGATGGGAGCCACTGGTGAAGATTGAGCACTATCATGTTGAGGCAGAAAAGATACTGACTGCCAGGATAGACTGATGGATCGCTATCGATTGGGAGATTTTGAGTTAACGCCAAATGAGTACAGTGGTGATTGGATGAGGCTGGGGCTGATATGGTATTAGGACTCGTCGCGACTAAGACGTTCCAGGACTTATCAGAGGATATGTAGGTCATGAGTCCAGATACGGCGATTCTTCAGTTGACCCAGGCAAAGGGCTTAGGAACAGTCACCTTAAACCGGGTGTTAAATCGTCTGTCGCGGGAGGGGCGATCGCTGGAGGATTGGGTTGGGGCTTCGGTGGATGAATTGGTGCGGGATTATGGCTTGCGGAACGAAGTAGCCCAAGCCGTCAAGACAACTCGCGGGGAAGCAGAGAGTCTGGCTGATCAGTTGACCCGTAATCATGTGCAGGTTTTATTCAAGGGATCGACGAACTATCCCGCCCATTTGATGCAGGTGTTGGGTGATACGGCTCCTCCGGTACTGTTTGCTAAAGGCAATCTGGAGATTTTGCAGCGGCAGGCGGTGGGCTTTACGGGATCGCGCAAAACCTCTGAGAAGGGCTTAAAGCTGGCTGAAGCCTGTGCTGCGGGTCTGGCAAGAGAGGGGATCAATATCGTCAGTGGTTATGCCAGCGGCACCGATCTGGCGGCGCATCGGGGAGCGTTGACCACCGGAGGCGTGACCACATTGGTACTGGTGGAAGGCATTCTCAATTTCCGCATCAAGCGGGAATTAGGAGAATTGCTCCATCAGGGGAACTTTCTGGTGGTTTCCGAATTTGCGCCCCAAACGCGGTGGATTGCCCGCAATGCGATGCAACGGAACCGGACGATCTGTGGATTGTCGGATGCAATGATTCTGACAGAATCTGGATTGACGGGGGGAACGTTTGCCGCTGGGGAAACTACACTGGAGTTGCAGCTACCGTTGTTTGTGGTGGAGTATGCCCAACCGCCAGAGTCGGCAGACGGAAATGCCTATTTTCTGGAGCGGGGGGCAACGGGTTTACGGGGAGATCGGCAGGGGAATCCTAAATTGGAGGTGGTGTTGCGGGTGCTGAGTCAGCAATCTGACCCCGATCCACTGGCTCCCACGCTTCCCCCAATGCCGCAAGTCACTCCAATGGAGCCTCCCGCAGCGGTACAGCCGGAAGACTGCCCATCGATTCACACCCAACAGGTTACAGCATCCTTTGCCAAAAAGGTGACAGCACCCATGCCCGCCAGCCCCTACCCCAAACGCTTGATTGAAGTCGATTTGCCGATCAAACGCATCTCTGCCCATGCACGGCGGGAGAAGTCGATTCGCCATGGGCACATTTCGACGCTGCATATTTGGTGGGCGCGGCGACCGTTGGCAGCCTGTCGGGCGGTGATTTGTGCGGCATTGTGGATTGATCCGGCTGATCCGTTGTGTCCGCAGGAGTTTCGGGATGCGGCTGCACGGTTAATTCAGCAATTTGCCCAAAAAGCAGCGAAGGATAAGGATCTGGCGAATCACTGTTCCCCAGAAAACTGGGAACGGTGGCAGGTGTTAGCCAAACCAGACCATCAGCTTGACCCCACACAACCGGAACATCTGAATATCCTGCGCTATCGCCTGCTGGATTTCATTGCCGATTTTGCCAATTGGGATAACTCCACCCAACCCGATTATCTGGAAACTAGCCGTGCCCTGACCCAGGCGGCACATGAGGCGTTGGGCGGCATTCCGGGCAGCAAACCGCTGGTGGTAGACCCGTTTGCTGGGGGTGGCTCGATTCCGCTGGAAGCGTTGCGGGTGGGGGCAGATGCCTTTGCCAGTGACTTGAACCCGGTGGCGGTGTTGCTGAATAAGGTGGTGCTGGAATATATCCCCAAGTATGGGCAACGGTTGGCGGATGAGGTGCGGAAGTGGGGGCAGTGGGTCAAGGAAGAGGCGGAGAAAGAACTGGCGGAGTTTTACCCCAAAGACCCCGATGGTTCCACTCCCATCGCTTATTTGTGGGCACGAACGATCACCTGTGAGGGGCCAGGATGTGGGGCGGAAGTGCCGTTGATGCGGAGTCTTTGGTTGGCGAAGAAGAGTAATCGGTCGATCGCGTTGCAATTTGTGCCCTCATCCCCCCAGCCCCCTTCTCCCTGGGGAGAAGGGGGCGCGATTACTCTTACTCCCCTCTCCCCAGGGAGAGGGGCTGGGGGTGAGGGTCAGGGTAAGCCCCATGTGAACTTTCGGATTATCCAAAAGCAAAACAAACTATGGGTTGATCAGAATGATCCAATTTGGACAATTGCAAAACCTAATTTAGATGGCACGGTTAAACGGGGTTCAGCGACCTGTCCCTGTTGTGGCTTTACAACTCCGGTGGTTTCAGTTCGCAAACAATTAAAAGCCCGTAAGGGTGGGGCAAATGATGCCCGGTTGTTTTGTGTGGTGGTAACCAAGCCAGAACAACAGGGACGGTTTTATCGATTGCCAATTGAACAGGATTTTGTGGCGGTAGAACGGGCAACCCAAGAATTAGCAAAGCGTATAGAAAAACACCAAGGAGAATTGAGTTTAATTCCAGATGAACCTTACCCGGATGAGAGAGGGGTAGGGGCATTAAGTTCTTCCGTTATGTATGGTCTTGAAATATGGGGCAATTTATTTACTTTTCGCCAATCCCTAACATTAACAACTTTAGTAAAGTTAGTGAAGAAAATCGCTAATCATCTGACAGCTTCCGAAAACAAAATTTTTTCTACTGCTGTTCAAACCTGTTTATCATTAGCTATCGACAGACAGGCTAATACATTAACTTCTTTGTCTCGCTGGAATACTGCTGGGGAGAAAATAGAAGGCTTGTTTTCTAGGCAGGCTTTACCAATGGTTTGGGATCCAGCAGAAGCCAACTCCTTTTCTGGCGCAACAGGTGGTTTAGAGGGAGCCATAAATTGGGTGTTGGACGTTTGCAATAGCAATATATATTTATCTGATCAAAATCTTGGACAAGTTGAGAAAGCCTCTGCTACACAACATTCATTACCAAATGATTCAGCACAGGCGTTTATTAGTGATCCACCCTATTATGATGCAATTGCTTATGGGGATCTTTCTGATTTCTTCTATGTTTGGCTAAAACGGACTATCGGCAATATCTACCCAAATTTATTCTCTACACAATTAGTTGATAAAACAGAAGAAATTGTTCATCTCTCTAAGCGTTTTAGAGGGGTATATGACCATAAAACAGAAGCATATTTTGAACAGAATATGCAAACAGCGATGGCGGAAGGACAGCGAATTCTTTCACCCGATGGGATAGGAGTGGTTGTTTTTGCTCATAAATCCACATCAGGGTGGGAAGCTCAACTGCAAGCAATGATTAATGCTGGATGGACAATTACTGGTTCTTGGCCAATTGATACCGAAATGGGCACTCGCATGAATGCGATGGGAACTGCAACTTTAGCTTCTTCCGTTCACCTGGTTTGCCGTCCCCGTGACAATCCTGATGGTTCCTTGCAAGCAAGCATTGGCGATTGGCGCGATGTCCTGCAAGAACTACCCCAACGCATCCACCACTGGATGCCTCGCCTCGCTGCCGAAGGCGTAGTGGGTGCCGATGCCATCTTTGC
>CAZJZR010000142.1:2509-7942 GCA_964550475.1 uncultured bacterium | reverse complement strand
GCGGAACTCAACCAGAGGGGTCTGGCTTGGTGTCAGACATGGAGGCATGACTTCACCTCTGATGACACGACCCCCGACATGGCCATCTTGTGTGCTGTGTCCGGTTTGTAGGGGTGCGGTGCCCGCGTCCTTAAGTGGTATAGCTCTCCACACGGTGGTCAAGGATTGTTAAAATCCTACAGACCCGTTTTGTGTGAGGTGCGATCATGGCGTATGCCTTGGGGATCATTTGTTATGGCTGGCATGAAGCCGCTGCGGTGTTAGTGCAAAACGGCACGGTGATGGCGGCGGCTGAAGAAGAGAGATTTTCCCGCCAGAAATTTGATGCTAACTTTCCCGCCCAAGCGATCGCCTTCTGCCTCAAACAAGCGGGGATCCGCGCCCAAGACCTCGCTGCGATCGGGTATGGTTTTGACCCTCGGCGTAAATTAACTGAAAAAGCGGTACACCTACTGCGTTATTTCCCTGGCTCGCTGGATTTGATCACCAAGCGGGGGCCATTACTGCAACGAATGAACCAAATTGAGCCGGAATTGCGCGATCGCCTCCAGTTCAACGGCCCCATTTATCGGCTGAACCACCACCTTTGCCATGCCGCCAGCACCTTTTTCTCCTCACCCTTTGAAGAATCGGCCATCCTCACCCTAGACGGAGCCGGAGATTGGGAGTCCGGGTGGTGGGGACGTGGCCAGGGGCAAGCATTGACCGAATTGGGGGCGATCGACTGGCCGCAATCCCTCGGCCATCTCTATGCCGCGTTTACCGAATATTTGGGCTTCAAACCGTTTTCCGACGAGTACAAAGTCATGGGTTTAGCCCCCTATGGGGAACCGCGCTACCTCAACCAAATCGCCGACATCATTCACCCCACCGCCAACGGTTACCACCTCAACTTAGACTATTTCGCCTTCCCCAGTGGCAAACTACCCCGCTATGGCCAACGCCTGATCGATACCTTTGGCCCACCCTTGGTTAACTCCGATAGCGATATTCCCCAACATTACCGAGATGTGGCCGCATCCCTGCAAGCCCAGTTGGAGCAGGTGATTTTCCACATGGCTGATCTGGCAGTGAAGCAGGCCGGAAGTCGCAACCTCTGCTTGGCAGGTGGCGTGGCGATGAACTCCGTCGCCAATGGCAAGTTGCTGAGTCGAGGACTGAAGGGATTGGGGAGTGTGGATGCGTTGTATGTGCCACCCTGTGCCTCTGATGCCGGGGTGGCCTTGGGAGCGGCTTACTTAGCCCACCAGCAGGCGATCGGATCATGTCAACGGCAGGTGCTAGACACGGCATTGTTGGGGCCGGCGTATGATGATGCCGCGATCGCGGCGGCGATTCAAACCCGGGGACTGACCATGACAGAAATTGCCGATCCGGCCAGCACGGCGGCTGAACTGGTCAGCGCAGGCAATGTGGTGGGCTGGTTCCAAGGGCGGATGGAATTTGGGCAACGCGCTCTGGGCTGTCGCTCTATCCTGGCCGATCCGCGCCGTGCCGAGATGAAGGATATTGTCAACCTGAAAATCAAATTCCGCGAACCCTTCCGCCCCTTTGCTCCCTCGGTTTTGGAAGAATACGCCAGCGACTACTTCGATTGTGCTGCCAAAACACCCTTTATGACCGAAGTCTATCCCGTCCGGTCTGACAAACAAGCGGTGATTCCGGCTGTCACCCATGTGGACGGCACTGGGCGCGTCCAAACGGTATCCCAACACACCAATCCCTTGTATTGGCAGTTAATCCATCACTTCTACGAACTGACTCAGGTTCCGGTGGTACTGAACACCTCCTTCAACGTCAAAGGGCAACCGATTGTCAACACCCCGCTGGAAGCAGTGGATACGTTTTTGAACACGGAGATGGATGCCTTGGTGGCTGGCCATTGGTTAGTCCAGAAGGCGGCAGACCCCGCTGCGGCTTCTGCCTAAAATCTAGCTCCAGATCTGGCCGAATGCCTGGTCAAGTGAAGGGTTGCCGGGGATTTTCGGTACACTGTGAGGCATGACTCAACCGAGAAAACTTGCCATGGAGCCTGACACCTACATTCGCCCAGAACCAGTGTTCACCCTTGCATCAATGGCGGACAGTGAGACACTGCTCCAGTTGATGCGGGAGTTCTATCACCATGAGCAGTTGCAGTTTGATCCGCAGGTCGCCGATTCGACCTTAAAACTCCTGTTCGATCACCCGGCCTACGGTTGCATCTATTTGATTGGGGTTAATCTAGCGATCGCCGGCTATCTCGTCCTGACCTTTGGGTTCAGTCTGGAATATGGTGGCCGTGATGCCTTGATTGACGAACTGTATCTCCAGGAGAATTACCGCAGACAGGGAATTGGCAAACAGGCGTTAGAGTTTGCCGAACAGGTGTGTCGAGCACAAGGCATTCAGGCTCTACATCTAGAAGTAGACCGTCAAAATACCCGTGCTCAAGCCGTGTACCAGCAAGCCGGATTTGTTGATCACGATCGCTATTTGCTAACAAAAACGTGGTCAGCGGTGTAAGCAGGCAGCCCAGCATTAATCGTTGATGGCAAAGAACTGCTAGGTTTTGTATGGAGTTTCATATCGTGCTGACTCTGGAGACATATCCCCTTTGCATGATCCATCCTTGATTCACTCAGTCCCAACCTCAGTCTCAACTCAAGTGGGCGATCGCCAGCTTAGTGATCACCAACTGGTCGATCACCAACTGGTCGATCGCCTACTGTCCGATCGCGTCATTGTGTTGGCTACGATGCACGCGAAGGAACAGGCGATCGCGCCCATCTTGGCGCAGGAGTTGGGTGTTGATGTGATTGTGCCATCGGACTTCAATACCGATCAATTTGGCACCTTTACCCGTGACGTGAATCGCCCTGGTGATCAGTTGGTCACCGCACGGGCGAAGGCGCAGCGGGCAATGGAGTTGTTGGGCAAAACTGTGGGTATTGCGAGTGAAGGCAGTTTTGGCCCCCATCCCGCTTTTCCTTGGGTGGCGGCCAATCGCGAATTAGTGCTGCTGCTGGATCAGCAACAGGGGTTGGAATTGGTGGGGGATGTATTGGTCACGGAAACTAACTATCGCCATACGCAGGTGAGGACTATGGCGGAGGCGATGGAATTTGCCCAGCGGGTGCAGTTTCCTAGCCATGGCTTAGTGGTGATGTCAAGTGCAACAACCCATGATCCGCAACAGATGATGAAGGGGATTACTACGGAAACACAGTTAGCGGAGGCGATCGCCCAACTGTTACCCCACTCCCCCACGGGTAGTGTGCATTTAGAAACGGATATGCGAGCCATGATGAACCCAACACGCATGGCCGCGATCGCCAAAGCTACACAGGAATTGGTTCGCAAACTACGCCAATGTTGTCCTCAGTGTAATTATCCCGGTTTTGATGTGGTGGAACGGCGACCGGGTTTACGCTGTGCCCAATGTCACCTGCCCACACCGCTGATTCGGGTTGCCGTTCACGGATGCCAACAATGCGGCCATCAGCAGGAACTCCTTTTCCCTGATGGTCAAGAATTGGCTGATCCACTCCATTGTTCCTATTGCAATCCCTAAGGGACGAGCGTGAAAATCAACTACCCGCAATGAGGGGGGAGTGAATGGTTAGATCGCGACTCACCGCAATGGCTAATTTCCGATCTTGCCCTTCCAGCCTAAAATGATTGGGATTGCATTGGACGCTGGGGATGGTCTACCAAAAAATGAATTCATTCATTCACCGCTGCCCGGTCTGGGTCTTGGTGACTGTTCTCACCCTTGTGGGGTTAATTCTTCGGTTGGGCTGGTTGGACGGCAAGCCACCGTGGATGGATGAGGTGGCGACGGTGGTGTTCAGTTTGGGTAATCGCACTCAAACCTTGCCGCTCAATCAACTGTTAGATTTACAAACGTTTCTGCAACCACTGCAACCCCATCCAGGGCGATCGCTGCTGGATGGCTGGGTACAGGTGATTGGCAGTTTATTCGCAGAAGATAATCACCCACCGACTTATTTCCTGCTGGCCAATGCGTGGATTCGCTGGCTCACCCCGGATGCCCATGTCGTTTCCGTATGGGTTGCCCGTTCTCTGCCCGCGATCTTTGGCAGCTTAGCGATTCCGTTAACCTATTGGTTAGGACAGGTGATGTTCCGCTCCAACCTAGCAGGTTTGTTAGGGGCAGCGGTGATGATGACTTCTCCCTATGGACTCTCGCTCTCCATCGAAGCGCGACACTATAGCATGGCGGTGTGTTGCGTTTTGCTGTCGCTGATTTGTTTTGCGATCGCCATTCGCCATATCACCCAACAACAACCGTTCCCACTCAAATTGATCATCGCTTGGGTGGTGGTCAACGCGGTCGGATTATCGGTGCATTATTTCTTTGTGCTCACCTTACTGGCCCAGGGCATCACGTTATTCACAATGAGTTGGCGGCATCGCCCCCTCGAAAAGACTACTACTAATTATTGGTATAGCGTCTACGGGGTTACCGGGTTTAGCGGTCTGACCGTTTTACTGTGGGTGCCTGTTTGGCTAAATTTTTGGGGTAGCAACCAAAGCAGTAGCCTCAAGGTCGATAACATGCTGTCTTGGCTGTATTGGATCAACCCCCTCGCCCAATCAATTTGGACTTGGGTGACGGCTGTGATGATTTTACCGACGGACTGGGTGCCCATTTGGGTGATTGTTGTCTCCGCCTTAATCATGTTGGGATTGCTGATCTGGGGTATTCCTCGCTTGGTAACGGGCTATCGGACAATTGTGCAGCACCACGATGCAGTGGAATCGGCTAAAGGGGTGTGGCTGTTTTTAGTGGTGGCGATCGCCATCTTTTTCCTGATTAGCTATGGCTTTGGTACTGATATTACGCGGGGAGGGCGTTATGCCTTCGTTTACTTCCCTGCCATTATGGTGCTGGTGGGGGGTGGGTTGGCTGGCCTTTGGGAACGGCAGCAGCGGCGATCGGTACAAATCGTTCTCGCCGTTGGCTTAGTCAGTGCGATGACTGTGATTGCCGATGTGGGCTATGCCAAGTTTTACTATCCCGATCGCCTGTTGACAACCATTCAAACCCAATCCAGCCATCCTGTGGTCTTGGCGGCGGAAGCTCCGATTGAAGAAAAACCCACCGTAGTCGGCATTGAGTTGTTAAGCATTGGTTGGGAACTCACCCGTAATCCCCAACATTGGCAGTTTCCCCAAGCCCCCCGCTATGTACTCTTACGCGACACCAATCTCGACTTGATCAATCGTTGGTTACCTACCGACATGCGTCCAGTTGATCTGTGGCTGTTCAATCGAGCTAGTGATTTAAGTGCCCAAGGATGCCAGCCTGTGGGCAGTTTAGGCTTGCAGGAAACGGGCAGCTATCGCTATCAGCACTACCATTGTCAGTAGCCGTAAGATGGTAGCCGTAAACCTGAAGCCGTAAACCTGACAAATTCTCTTGCATCG
>CAZJZR010000142.1:0-2409 GCA_964550475.1 uncultured bacterium | reverse complement strand
GTAAGATGGTAGCCGTAAACCTGAAGCCGTAAACCTGACAAATTCTCTTGCATCGTAACCGTTCACTTCCCGTCAGGTGAGAAACAAGTGGGCGCAGCCCGCAACACTGTCTCCCTAGGGGGATGTGAACCGTTACCTTTCATCTAGCTTGGGCGACTTCTGAACCTGTGGCGCATTGCCAGAAACCCAGTTGGGTCAATTCATTGGTTTGAACCTGAGTTAGCCCACTTGCCATCCTTCATTGCTGCATTTCTCCATGTCCCATTCCCTGGAAATCATTGCGACTCAACATCCCCAGCTTGCCGATAGCCTGCGGCAACGCCGACAACGCCTAGCCGCTCACTTTGCTCACCCCGCTCTCCTCTGGTCGGGACGCAGCAGCAGTCGCAACTTCCCCGCCAATACCTTTCCCTTTCGCGCCAGTAGCCATTTCCTCTACTTCGCTGGGTTGCCGTTAGAAAATGCGGTGATTCGGCTGTATGACAGTCGATTGGAACTGTTTTGGGATGAGGAGTCGGTGGATGGGGCACTGTGGCATGGGGCAACACCAACACGGGACGCGATCGCCCACTGGATCGGAGCCGATGCCGCCTATCCATTGAATAAGCTGAAACTGTACACCGACGCTGCCGCCACCATCACCGCTGCCGATGCCACCACCCGCTTGCAGCAATCCCACTTGCTCAACCGCATGGTGACCCCGGCCAATGCGTTGCAAGGGCTTGACTTGGAATTGGCAATGGCGATCGCCCACCTGCGCCTCAGCCATGATGCTGCCGCTCTGGAGGAGTTACGCCACGCCGCCACCGTCAGCATAGCCGCCCACACCGCAGGCATAGCCGCCACCCCCCGCGCCAAACAAGAATCCGCCATCCGCGCCGCCATGGAAGCGGTGATCATCGGCGACAACATGACCTGTGCCTACAACAGCATCGTGACCGTCCACGGCGAAGTGCTGCACAACAACCAGTACCATCACCCCCTGCAAACCGGAGATTTGCTCCTGGCTGATGTGGGGGCAGAAACCGCAGGCGGCTGGGCCGCCGACATCACCCGCACTTGGCCGGTGTCTGGACGGTTTTCCTCCACCCAGCGGGATTTGTATCAGGTGGTGTTGGCCGCGCATGATGCCTGCATCCAGCAGATCCAACCGGGGGTGGAGTATGCCGATATTCACCACACCGCTTGTTTGGTATTGGCCGAGGGACTAGTCTCGTTGGGAATTTTGCGCGGTCAGCCGGAGGATTTGGTGGACATGGATGCCCATGCCCTGTTTTTTCCCCACGGGGTCGGCCATCTGCTGGGCTTGGATGTGCATGACATGGAAGATTTGGGCGATTTAGCAGGCTATGCCGAAGGACGGCAACGCAGCGATCGCTTCGGCCTCTGCTATCTCCGCCTCAACCGTCCCCTGCAACCGGGGATGCTGGTCACCATTGAACCGGGCTTTTACCAAGTCCCTGCCATTCTCAACGATCCGCAACGCCAAGCCCGCTATGGTGACGTGCTGGATCGCGATCGCCTCGCCCAGTTTGCCGATGTGCGCGGCATCCGCATCGAAGACGATGTGTTGGTCACTGCAACAGGGTGCGAGGTGCTAACGGCTGATCTGCCAACGGATGTGGATGCGATCGAGTCCTTAATCACCGGAGCAGAGTGAGGTCAGTTCCAGGCTGACTGACCTCAATTGCCGATTTTTCTCAAGGGCATTGCGATTCATCTGGGATGGGGGCAGTTGAACTGCCCCAACTGACGGGATAACGTTGCGTGGCAGAGCAGGATGGGGATTTTTCCAGGTGTCCTCCAACCAATTTCTCAAAACTGCAAAACAATTTCTCAAAACAGTGCCCAACCGATGCCACTGTTTGCTATATTTTTATCTGGTCGAGTTAAACAAACCTCGCACAACTCAAATCCACTTGGGCGGTTAGCTCAGCGGTAGAGCGCCTGCCTTACAAGCAGGATGCCACAGGTTCAAATCCTGTACTGCCCATACTTTTCAGAATTTGTACATTAACTAAGTGTTTGTCATCGTTAACAGATTATTGTCGCCAGTAACAAAATCTTGTCGCTCTAGTAGGCGGTTTTAGTTTGATGGCAATAAACTTGGCGTTAACAAATTATTGTCGCTATAAGAGCTTTTGTAAGACAGGCGCTCCTTTCAATCCACGTTATGCTTGAAAATTTTAGAAGAGATTGAGCTTTTGGGTGAATGAGGGTGGACTCTTCGCGATGAGCTTTCAACTCGCTCAAAGCGGGCTACCGTGTATACATAAGTCCAGTTCTTTAGAGGTCTCTCGAGATCCTTGCTGAATAAGGCTTTTTCAAGCCTCATTCATTCTCAATAAACCTGCCTTATTGAGAAGATTCTACGAAAGAATAGGGTCTGAGAAGTGAGTTAAGCCTCAG
>CAZJZR010000141.1:0-7953 GCA_964550475.1 uncultured bacterium | reverse complement strand
TAAGGGATCTGCAAATAAATAAAATACCCAGCGTAGGATGCGTTAGGCTTCAGCCATAACGCATGATGTTATTTTTTCGCAACTTCCTAAGCTAAATCCTTGAGATAGTGGAACAATGCCGCGACTTCCGGTGGAATGGCGGTAAAGCAGATGATGTAACTCCAAGTGTTAGGTTCCTGATCGGGCGATCGCGCCATCACCTTGGCATACAGATCCCCCAGCCCCACGATTTTTCTCCTACCAGCCAACAGGGTAAGCTTCAAATTCGTCCAAATGTCTAAGGCTTGGGGAAGTTGCAACTCCGCTGTATGTAGCGACAATTTGACGAATTGCCCTGGAATCGCCTGATTATCAATCTGTTTCCCCAACAACACCAAACAATCGACGGGAATGGACTGCTTCAACGTCACCATCCCATCATCTTGCACCGGCAGCGTTAAATTAAACGGATGACCAATCCCGCCCACCTGATAAATCACGGTTGGTTCTCGCATTCCTTTCAGATGCACATCGATTTGGTTATCCAGGCGCACTGCTTTGCCCACGGCTTGATAGGTGGCCGCAGAAATCAGCACTTGCCCACCCACGGTATAGGACTCAATCCGTGACGCTAAATTGACTGGACTGCCAATGATCGTGTATTTGGCTCGTTTGGCAGAACCAATATTGCCAGCCAACACCTCACCAGTGTTGATGCCAATGCCCATTTCCAACGGTGGTAACCCCATTTCGAAGTGGCGTTGGTTCACCTCCAGCATGGCCAACTGCATGGCAATACCACAGGCAACGGCTCGTTGGGCATCGTCCTCCGCTTGGATCGGTGTCCCAAACATCACCATCAAACCATCCCCAATGAACTCGTTGATTGTGCCTTGGTATTGCTGCACCACATCGGTCATGGTTTCCAAGTAGGCATTGATGATTGTCACCGCTTTTTCGGTCGAAACCTGTTCCGAAATTGCCGAAAATCCCCGCAAATCAGACATCAAAATCGTCACTTTGACCCATTCACTGGCGATCTGAAAGCCACCCGGTTTCTCCAGCAGCGTGGACACCACTTCATCGGTTAAATAGCGGCCAAAGACCTGTCGCATCTCCGCCGCCGATCGCGCCGTGTAAGCCGTGGTGGCGATCGCGCCCATAGCCAATGCCAACACCGAAGGCACAGTCGGCAACCACCATCCTTGGAGCGATAACACATAGCCACCGCCCACCAAGCCCATCCCTAGCAACAGCAGCAGCAGCAAAGCACCGGGCACCTGAGCCAACCAACGGGATGGCGCATGATTGGCATTGCGATAGCGATTCCCCCAGCAGATGATTGTCCCGACCAATGCCCAAGCCAAAATCCAAACTGATTCCAGGGGCTTTGGCCACACCTTGATTAGGGGATGATCATCCAAAACAGTCGCGATGAGCTGACTAGCCACTTCCGCATGGATCGAGACCCCTGGAGTTTGGTAGTTACGTTTGTCATTGTTATCAGTGAAGGGGGTAAAGACAAAATCTTTAGCACTCTCGGCTACCATGCCGATGAGAACGATGCGATCGCGCAGCATCTGTTTCGGGATGCGGTCATCCAGCACATCCGTTAACGAAACCATGGGAAAGCCTTGGCGCAGACTATGGAAATTGGCAATCAGTTGGAATCCACCCGCATCGGCTCTGGAGTACCCCCCATCGTTAGACTGAAACGCACTCAAGGTCACCGATCCCAGTTTGATCCGGCCATCGTCTAAGGATTCAATATTTACGCCTTCAGCTTGCAAATAGGCAAGAGCCAATGTGGTACCTAGGGTTTGCACCAGTTCATTTTGCTCATCTTTTAAAGACAATAACATCCGCCGAATTTTGCCATCGGCATCAAGCACCATATCATTAGCACCGACTTGACCCAGTTTGGCTAACTCTGGAGGTGCAGCAATCACTGCACCTGTGCTGTCGCTGATGGCTTTGCGAATGCCAATCAAATTTGGGGTGGAGCGCAAAACTTGGACTAATTGCTGATGACCCGGCTCGACAGGAAAGTTGCGATAGAGATCCAAGCCGATAATTAAGGGTTGTTGTTGGCGAATTTTCTCCAGTAATTGCGCCAACAGCCCATCTGTAATTGGGAATTGTTGAACTCGTTTTAGATCAGCTTCATTAATTCCGACAATGACAATGCGATCGTCTACTGCTGCGATCGGTCGCCACCGAAAAAATTGATCCAACGCCGCTAATTCCAGTGGTTGCAACAATCCCAGTGCCCGCAAGCCCACAATTATTCCTGCGACACTGGGCGCGATCGCCAGTCCACGCCACTGCCACAGAATTGTTTGTAAGTACTTCCACATGGTTGGATGCTAACATCTGTAGTCTCAGTCATGTCAATGAACTGGCCAACCATCCGGATTAAAATGGCTGAAAATCTACAATTTTACAGCATGGTTGAGATGACTTCAGTCCAACAAGGGGCTTCAGTCCCTTGTGCTTCGGTTAGGACAGTGGGCGTTAGCAATTCGGGTTCTACCAGTCGCCGAGCCATGAATAAAATAATGATAGGTTAAGGTAACCATTCACATCCCCCCAGGGAAACAGTGTTGCAGGCTGTGCCCGCTTGTTCCTCCCCGGACGGAGAGTGAACGGTTACCAGGTTAAGTTAGGCAAATGTTACCGGGCAAACCTATGGATCGGTCAAAGATTGTAGCGATTGTAGCAGGGGGAATTTCCCTAGTCTTGGCTCTGTTTTATCTGATGTTGGTGCAGTTTCTGGACTTCCGTGGGGAAATGATTCCGGCTCCCACTGGCCTATGGTGGGTTGGCTAATGCGGTATGCGGTTTTAGGCACAGGGGCGATCGGCGGTTTCTATGGAGGGCGACTGGCGCGATCGGGCTGTGATGTGCATTTTTTGCTGCATAACGATTATGACACCGTACATCAGCGGGGGCTGATTGTGGAGTCAGTGGATGGCGATTTCGTCCTGCCTGAGGTGAATGCCTATGCCGATGTGGCCAAGATGCCCCCCTGTGATGTGGTGCTGGTGGCTCTGAAAAGTACCCAAAACCATTTGCTGCCGCAGTTACTACCTGCGGTGGTGCAACCCGGTGGTGCAGTGGTGGTGTTGCAGAATGGTGTGGGTGTAGAACCAGAGGTGGCACGACTGGTGAACGCAGTGGCAGACGATGTGCATGTAATTGGTGGGTTGTGCTTTATCTGCTCGAATAAGGTGGAGGCGGGACGGATTCGACATTTGGACTATGGCAATGTGGATTTTGGCGAGTATGCGGCGGATTATACTCCGACGGGGGTAACGGAATGGCTGCGGCGGATTGAGGCAGATTTTCAGCGGGCAGGGATTGGCGTAACGTTGAGTGAGGATTTGCTGCAAAGCCGCTGGCAAAAATTGGTGTGGAATATTCCGTTTAATGGACTGTCGGTGGTGCTGGATGCGACGACCGAGGAGATGATTGGCAATCCAGCGATCTATGAGTTGGCAGCGTTGTTAATGCAGGAAGTGGCACTGGGTGCCCAGAGTTGCGATCGCTCCATTCCAGATAGCTACATCCAAAGTCGGCTAAACCATACGCAAAAGATGAAACCCTATCACACCAGCATGAAGTTGGATTATGATGCTGGGCGACCGCTGGAGTTGCAGACTATTTTTGCCAATCCCTTAACCATGGCGCGATCGCGCGGGGTGGAACTACCCCGGATTGCCATGCTTTACCAACAACTGCAATTTTTGAATCAGCGACGGACAGCCTCGTTGCAAACCGGGTTTTAAGTGGCACTCCAGCGTTGCTGAATTTAGGGATGAGCTAAGAGTTGGATGAATTGAAACTTCGTTTCAATTCATCCTGCTCTTCAGCAACACCGCACTCCTGTTAGGTTTGCGACGGGCGTATTTCACGTTTGGGGGAGGGGCGGTTAAAACCGCATCTACAAGAACTAAACCCGCCTATGCGGGTTTCAAAACCCTTAGTCCGCGTAGGCGGACTTTGTTTGTATAGCCGCGTAGGCAAAGCCTGCCCAACGGGCATATTCTATTCGCCCGGATGTATCCCCCAACTGTTGGATACGCCCGTTTGCGACCACACTCCGATCGCTAAGCTGACAGCGTTCATCACCAAACTTAATCCCAGGGTCAGTTGTAGACGGAGTTGCCCCCGACTCAGCATGGCCAAAAATCCCGCTTCATAGAGAATGATGATCAGTTCCGCACGGTGCGACCCACTCCCAATCGCCACAACCCAACCCCGAATACTGCTGCTTCTATTGCTAAGGTGAGTCCTAATCCTGCGAAGACTTGTTTGGGTTGAGGGACGGGACTACCGGAGGCAATGTTGAGGAGTAACCCGGTTCCAGTGGCCGTTGCTTGCCAATGGGTTTTCGGATCGATGAAAAAATCGGCGATGGGTTTGAGATGACTCACCCATAGGCGATCGCCCGCTTGCACACCGAGGCGAAACAGATTGATTTTGGGTGATCCTTCTGGAAGATACGGATTAGAGGAATATGGGTTTAAGGCGTAACGATGTGAGGCGGCGATCGCCACACAGGTTGTATCATGACAGCCGAAATAGGGAGATGGTTCGGAAGGATGGCTGAGGCAACCCTGAGCGGTGCAAGTACCTGCATAGGTCAGCAGTACCGGAGTTGAGCATGGCTCAGAGTCGCAACCGACAATCTGAACTGCGGTAATTGGTTGCGGCAAGCCCTTCATCTCGAAGCCCGTGAACGGGGCTGGCGGTGGGGCAGCGGTTGCCGTGGTGGTTAGACTAAACCAGAGGATCATCGTCATGATCAATGGCAGCAGCATCCATTGCTGTAACATCAGTTGACCGATCGCCCTCAGGGGTGACCACCCACCCCTCCACGAGCGATTCGCCACCCGTTGACTCATCCCATCACGATTCGTCATAATCCACTGTGCCTCATCACAATGAACAATTGACCCAGAGTAACCTTGAGCCACCCACCATGCAAATTCTCGTCACCCCTCCCGAACGCCAACACTCCCTTACATTAGCCGATGGTCGTCAGTTAGCTTGGTCGGAATGGGGGGCGGTGGATGGCCGACCCGTCGTGTTTTGTACAGGTGCAGGGTTGGCGGGTTGCTTGGGGTTTGGGGCAGATTGTTTGGCTGAGTTGGGGGTGCGGTTGTTGGCCATCGATCGCCCCGGCTTGGGAGCCTCTTCCCCCCACCCGGATAAAACCTTGCTGTCGTGGGCGGCGGATCTGGCGGAATGGATTCAAGCACAAGAATTGCAGCAGGTTGTGGCGGTGGGCTTTTCCCAGGGTGCGCCGTTTGCCTTGGCTTTGGCGGCTCAGGGGTTGGTGGCGGCGATCGCCATTGTCGCAGGACAGGATGAGTTAGCCCATCCCGCCTTGCACGGTTTGCTGCACCACGATGTGTTGACCATGCTGGAGCAGGTTAGCCATGATCCGATGGCATTTGAACGGCGATTTACCCAGGTGGCGACAGCAGAGGGGATGCTGGAGTTAATTATGGGGATGTGTGGGGAGAGCGATCGCGCCATTTATAGCCAACCTGATCTGCACGCTGCCTTGCAACGGGCACTCGAAGCGGGCTTCTGCCAAGGCTCCCAAGGCTACGCCCGTGATCTAACCAATGCGATGCTGCCGTGGCCATTTGCCTTGGAGGCGATCGCGGTTCCGGTGGATCTGTGGTATGGCCATTTGGATAGCAGTCCCGTCCATTCCCCTGATTTTGGCCACACCCTCGCCAGTCGCTTACCCAATGCCACGCACACAGTAATTCCCGATGCGGGCGCGGCAATTCTATGGACGCGATCGCGGCAAATCCTCACCCAGTTGCTTGCCCATTAGTCAATCGTCGGGAGTCAACGGTTCCCCGCCCAACTCTCCCCATCCTCCTGATCCCAAGGTTAGACTGATAACTATCCACCTTCCCACGCCTGCCTATGTCCGACGCAGAGCAGTTTTTATCGCATCTTTCGGAGTCAGCGGTCACCACCGATCGCCCAGAGTTACCCCCTGCCTCCGCCCCACGCCCTACACCCGAACCCGACCCCCTCGCCAATCTACCCGTCAACTCGTTCCGAGATCTCCGAGATGATGGTGGCAGCGATCGCCGCTTGCACATCATCGCCCGTTACCAAGCGGAAGAAATGGCTCTCAATGGCGCATCCCCCGATATCTTACGTCCGCCATCCCTGCCGTTCCCCTGGGTAATGGCCGATCAAGAAGTGGCAGAACAGATGGATCAAGGTGATGGGTGATGGGTAATTGGTAATTGCTAATTGGTAATCGGATTGGTGCTGGGGAGATTGCCCGTTGGCTTCGGCGATAGTCCGATGGCTTCGGCTTCGCTCAGCCATCGGACTATTGCCGAAGCTCGTAGAGCGGAGTCGAAAGCTTGCCTTGAGCGGAGTCGAAAGGGGCAACAGCAAAGGGTACAATCTTTCCCAACCCTCCCCTACACTGATCCACAAACCCAATTTTTTCATTCTCCCATCACCCATTACCCATTACCCATCACCCACTTCCATGAGCCTGTCCACCATCCAACCCGCCCGCATCACCCGCGTGATTCCCGACTCGATCGCGGCAGAAATTGGGTTTGAGGTGGGCGATCGCATCGTCTCCATTAACGGTGAACGACCCCGCGACCTGATCGACTATCAATACCTGTGTGCTGATGAAGAATTGGCGATCGAAGTATTGGATGCCCGTGGTCAAACCCATCGGATTGAGATTGAAAAAGACTACGACGATGATTTGGGATTGGAATTTGAAACGGCCTTATTTGACGGGTTAATCCAATGCAACAACCGTTGTCCCTTTTGCTTCATTGACCAGCAACCGCCCGGCAAACGAGAAACCCTGTATTTCAAAGACGACGACTACCGCCTCAGCTTCCTCTATGGCAGTTACCTCACCCTAACCAACTTGACCGAGCGGGAATGGCAGCGGATTGAGCAGATGCGGTTGTCGCCGCTGTACGTCTCCGTTCATGCCACAGAACCGGAGGTGCGAATTCGCTTGCTGAAAAATGCCAGAGCCGGAGACTTGTTGAAACAGTTGCACTGGTTCCAAGACCGCCAGTTGCAAATCCATGCCCAAGTGGTCGTCTGTCCCGGCATCAATGACGGGGAGCATTTAGAACGCACATTATTGGATTTGGCACAGTTCCATCAGCACGACATTCCCGCTGTCGCCTCCGTGGCCGTGGTGCCCGTGGGTCTCACCCGCTTCCGCCCGGCGGAGGATGAGTTAATCCCGGTCACCCCCGACCACGCCAAAGCGGTCATCCAACAGGTGCAAGCCCTGCAAGCCAAGTTCCGCCAACAGTTTGCCGCCACCATTGTGTGGCTAGCCGATGAGTGGTTCCTGATTGCCCAACAGGATTTGCCTCCCGCCAGCCATTACGAAGATTATCCGCAAATTGGCAATGGGGTTGGCTCGATTCGCCTATTCCTGAAGCAATTCCAAACCGCTGCCCGCAAGTTGCCGCAACAGGTTACGCCCCCTCGCCATCTAACGTGGGTGGTGGGCAATGCCGTGGAACACGCCTTTCAACCGATTGTGCAACGCCTGAATCGGGTCAAGGGGTTGACGGTGGAACTGGCACCGCTCCGCAGCGACTATTGGGGGCAAACGATTACGGTGACCGGATTGCTGACCGGACAGGATTTGTTAACCGGATTGCAGGGGCGGACGTTGGGCGATCGCCTCCTCCTCCCAGCCCTGATGCTGAAACACGGGGACACCCGCTTTCTAGACGACATGACCGTGGCAGATGTACAACAACAACTCAACATCCCGATTCAGGTCGTGGAGGATATCCCCATGCTGATCCAAGCCTGCGTGCAAGAGCCAGTGTGATTGGCTATCAGGTAGCATTCAGGTAGCCAAATTTAGGGCACGGAAACCCATTGGTGTCAACTTAGGATGTAACCTCGACTGCCACAGGCTTGCCCACCCTA
>CAZJZR010000140.1:0-8011 GCA_964550475.1 uncultured bacterium | reverse complement strand
AAGTTGGATGAATTGGAACTTCGTTCCAATTCATCCTGCTATTCAGCACCACCCAGTTAAACCAACTCATTCCCGATTACCCATTCCCGATTACCCATTCCCGATTACTAATTACCATCCAATCCACTATCTCCAGCGAACAATTCAATCACATCACTCAACGGTTGCAGCAATTGATCAATCTGTGGGTCATTGCTGTGCAGAATGGCGCGATCGCAGCCCCAGCAAGTGTTCCACCATTGGGGATGGCAGTGACTTAGCTGTGCCAACACATCTGCATACGCCTGGCCATTGTTGGCGGGATGCTCATACACCAGACCGAGTTGGGCGAAGGATTGATGGAATTTGCCAATGGCCAGACAGCACAGCTTCACATACGTTGTCGCCTTCAACTGCATCGGTACCGCCTGCGTGAGCAGATTCAACCGAGCATAGTTGAGTAAACGCACGACCTCCGTGGTGCTGTTGATCTGCCGATGGGGTGCCCCTGTCCATGTCCAAGCCTCCGTATGCCATGCCAGCACTGGCAGCGATAGCCAATCGGGGTCTGGCGCAGTTTGGATGACAGGTAAGTCTAGGGTGTGAGTAGCCATGGAAAATCCACCAGAAGCGTAACGAGAAGATCTGTAAGGAGAAGATCTGTGAAGTACAAATGCAATGCAACCCCAGGTAATCCAAGTCAATGCAAGTTAGGGGACTGGCAGTGGTAGACGCAAAGCGGCTGCTCTTTGCGTAACCGGGTTGATAGAAAGTCTGCCTGAGAAAGTCCGTCTGCGCGGACTCTAGAAGGCAGACTATTTTGTGGATCAGCAACTTTGTGGATCAGCAACTTTGTGGATCAGCAACCTGCGCTTGGCGTAGCCTTGCGAAGGACTGGCAGGTTTCGTTCTGATCGCTGCGATTTTAATCGCCACTCCCCCAATGGCTTCTTCCCTGATGAGGAGTGCACGGTTACGGTTTATCAATAGTTGCGACTATCTAGCCAATCCATGATTTCGGCTTCGTCCAGACAGTAAATGGTGCGACCACTCCACGGTTCGTACACTTCCCAATACAAGTCCCCATTCTGCTGTCGCCGTTGGGTAATCTGGGGTTCGTGGCTGGGTTCAGCCCACAGTTGGGTGGCGATCGCCCCCAGCATTTGGCCGACGTTTGTCAGTAGCGTTTTGACTAACGCCAAGGGCTGAATGCTGGACTGAGAAAACCGTTGAGGGGTAGAAATTGCGATCGGGGCAGTGGATGTCGCTGCAAAATGAAAAGAATCCGGAGTAGTCATGATCAAAATCCAATCAACGCCAATAGACAAGAGAGCGATCTGCAAATATCAATGCCAGCCAATTAGAACCGACTGCTGAGATAATCCGAACCGCGATATCGCAGAGCAACAGCGGCTTGCGGTACGGTATTACGAACATTGATTGGCGTGGCATAGGAGATGCCGCGATAGCAAAAATCTTGATGCTCGGCTGTGGGGCTGATGGAGGTAATTGATTGATCTGGGAGATATGACCCGCCGCGATAGGAAAGATGCATAACAAACAAACCTTGATTGGGAGCTTACAAAACCTATCATCATGGTTTTGCAGTCCCAGGGATGTGACGCTTAGGCACTGGAAGTTGTGAGATCAACGGCTCGATCAGGTGATGGTAAACAGTCAACCACGGTGATACTTATCACGCCAACTGTGAGGGTTTTGCAGCGTTGCTGAATTGACGGATGCGCTAAGAGTTGGATGAATTGCAACTTCGTGGCAATTCATCCTGCTATTCAGCAACACCACGGTTTTGCCACGGTCAGATGTTGCGGGTGGGGATGCACGTTATCGGGGCACTGGTGGGTCGAGCAGGGATTGAATCACCTGGGTTAATTCTTTCAGCTTGATTGGTTTGCTGATGTACTCGTTGGCTCCGGCGGCAAAACAGCGATCGCGATCGCCCGCCATCGCCAGAGCTGTGAGGGCAATGATCGGGATGTTGCTGAGGTTGGGGTCGCGGCGGATGTGTTGGATGGCCTCAATCCCGTCCATTCCCGGCATTTGGATATCCATCAAAATTAAGTCGGGATGTTCGGTTTGGGCGATCGCGATCGCCTCTGCGCCATTGGTTGCCAACACAGTGCGATACCCTTTCGCGGTTAAATAACCCGAAATGGTGTGAATATTAGCGCGATTATCTTCCACCAGCAGAATCAGGGGGGCAACCTGATCCGCCACAAGTGGGGTCGTCAGGGGTGTCGCCATGGACGGAGTTGTGGGGGCGATCGCTGCGTCTGGAGGCGGTGCGGCGGTGGCGACCGGAGCGGCCAAATCCAGCGAGCTTGTCCCCTGACAACAGGGCAAGTCGATGGTGAAGCAACTGCCCACCCCCACTTGACTGGTTAACCCCACCTGCCCACCATGCAAATCGACCAATCGCTTCACCAGTGCCAGTCCCAGCCCTGTCCCTTCGTATTGCCGATTCAGGGCACTGTCTACTTGGATAAACGGCTGGAACAACTTGGGAATATGCTCTGGCGCAATGCCAATCCCCGTATCCGTGATGGCAATGCGGAGGAAGGGGGGGACAGGTGCCGTGTCGTTTTCTGTCGCGGCGGGGTCGGCGGCGGTGAGTGGACTGGGCATCACCTCTAGGCAAATCTGCCCGCCCTCTGGGGTAAATTTGACGGCATTATTCAACAAGTTAATCAACACTTGGCGAATCCGGCGTTCATCCACCAAGAGGTCAGGTAACGCACGGGGAATAGTGGTGGTGAGTTGGATGCGTTTTTTCAGAGCTTGTTGCTTCACAAACGTCACACTGGATTGGCACAGCAAATTCACTGAGGTGGGTGCGGTTTCCAGCGTGAGCTGACCGGACTCAATTTTGGCTACGTCCAAAATGTCGTTGATCAGGTCTAACAAGTGATTACCACTGCGTTCAATCGTTTGTAACGCTTCCAGTTGTTGCGGATTAATCGTCCCAAAGATTTTCTCTTGCAGGGCTTCTGCCATCCCCAAAATGGCATTCAACGGGGTACGCAGTTCGTGGCTCATGTTGGCCAAAAACTCATCCTTCAGACGGGTGGCACGCAGCAGTTCTTCGTTGGTGCGTTGGAGATAGCGTTCCGCCTGTTTGCGATCGCTAATGTCCTCAATAATCCCTTCCACCGCAATGAGTTGATTCGCCTGATCCCGCACCGGATGCACCGAAACGTGGATGGTGCGTTCCTCCCCGTTGGGATGGATAAAGGCCATGTCAAACTGGTGGAAATCCACTTGGTGTTCCACCATCGCCATGACCGATTTATAGCCCACGGCTAGGGAATCGGCAGTCCACTGCACCACATCGATCCAGGCATGGCCGATCGCCTGCTCCTTAGGCACCCCAAACACCGATTCAATTCCATCAGTCACATAGGTGAGTACCCCAGTTAGCCCCGTGTGACTAAAGACGACAAATTGATCGCCAATATCATCCACTAAGCGTTGAAACTTGGCTTGGCTGCTCTGTAATTCAGCCGTGCGCTCGGCCACTTTCTGTTCTAAGGATTGGTTCAGGGCTTGCAAAGCTAGGGCGGCTTGTTTACGTTCGGCTTCTAAGCGGGCGCGATCGCTGATATCGCGGATCATAAACAGCATTTCATCATCCGCGCTTTGCATCACCCGGACTTCTTCGTAGGAGATCCGTCCATTGATTTCAATTTGCTGTTCATACACCTGCAACTCGCCCGTGGCGAGGGCGCAGCGCAGATAATACCATTGCCGTTCGGCCACCTCTGGCGGCAACAGCTCCTCCATCAACCGACCAATCCGGGCTTGGTGGTCAGGCACCAAGTCCAGTGTTTGATTGTGGCTAATAAATTCGCGGTAGCGGCCATCGGCTCCAATCCGCACCATCAGGTCAGGGATGGCGGCCAGGATGGCACGGCTTTGGGCTTCACTGGCGGCAAGTTTGCGTTCATTGCGTTTGCGATCGCTGATATCTCGCACTAACAGCAGCACTTCATCCTGGCTATAGGGCACCACCCGCACCTCTTCAATTTGAATATGCGTACCAATTGAGAGGTCGTGCTCATAAAATTGCACCGTTTGGCTATCTAAGGCTTTATGGATGTACTCCATCCGTTTTTCTGCCAACGGCGTGGGTAAACTTTCAGCCACATGGGAGCCGACGAAATTGGCTAAATCACCCAGCACCCGAAACGTCGGTTGGGCGACAAACTCTTGATAAATCCCGGCACGGTTGACTCGCAAAATCAAATCCGGGATGGCTTGGATCAGGGCGCGATAGTGGGCTTCGCTGTTGCGGAGAGCCTCCTCCGATCGCTTGCGATCGCTGATATCAGTAATAGTGCCGACATAGCCGAGGAAGTGCCCTAGCTCATCCCGCTCCGGTACCGCCTGTCCATAGACCCACACCACCATGCCATCAACGTGTTGGAACCGATATTCCATCTGAAATTCGGCTTGGGTGGCTAGAGCCTGTCGCCAAGTATCGATGACCAACTGGCGATCATCGGGGTGTAGGCCGTGCTGCCAGTGGGCACCCATGGCATCTGACACGGCAAGGCCACTAATTTGGCAGTAGCGATCGTTGACGTAGGTACAGTAACCCTCCATGTTGGTGCGGAAAATGCCCACGGGTGAGGAGGCCGCTAGGGAGGCATAGCGGTGTTCGCTGGCTCGCAACAGGGCAATGGTTTCCGCCTGGATGGCTTCCATCTGGCGGCGTTTCGTTAGTTCATGCTGCGCTTTTTCGTAGGCGGTGGCCTGCTGTAAGGCCAGAGAAACCTGGAAGGAGACCTGACGGATTAATTCGATTTCGTCGGTTGTCCAATGGTAGGGGGTGCGGCAATAGCTGGCGACCATCAACCCCCACAGTTGCCCTTCCACCACCAAGGCCACCATCAACTTCGCCCGGATCTGCAATCCGGCTAAGAAGTCGCGATGGCAGTCGGCCATTGGTTCGATGTGAATGTCGTTGACAACCCGCACCTTGCCATGGCGGTAATCCGCCAAAAAGTCCGCGTTGATGCAGGGATCGTGGATGGTGGAATGCAGCAGCGATCGCCCGTCCCCGACTAAGGCTTCGGCAATCACTAAGCCACTCCAATCGGGCTGGAATTGGTAGATGATGACGCGATCGCAGTCCAGCCAACTGCGTACCCCCTGCACCGTCGTCTGGAGAATCTGCGTCAAACTGAGGGAGGAGCGAATTTGGTTCGCCAAGGTATTCAGCAATTGATCCTGGCGAGCTTTGGCCTCCAGTGCCATGGTGCGGGCTTTTACCTGCGCTTCCAGTTCAACGGTGCGATTCTCCAGCAAGGCTAATTTTTCGGCCTCCAGCGTCAGCACCTTCGACTCCAGCACATCCACCAATTTGTAAATCTCAATTGGATTCAGGGCTTGCAGCACGCTGCTTTGGGTGACAATGCCGAGGACATCTCCCTGATCCCCCGTCACCACCAACCGATGGATGAAGTGCTGCGCCATCAATTGCTGCACCCGCAATAGCGAGTCTTGGGGCGAGACGGTAAACACCGGACTGCTCATGACAGCCTCAGCCGGATAGCTGTGCAAATCAACCCCTAGGGCTTGCAACTGGACGAGATCCCGCTCAGTAATAATCCCGACTGGCCCGACTGGTATGCTGGCAGATGTGGGCGTGGCAGAGCTTCCAGTAGTAGAGCTTCCAGTAGTAGAGCTTCCAGTAATAGAGCTTCCAGTAATAGAGCTTTCAGTGCTAGAGAGTCCAGGAGCAGAGAGGGGCGATGGGTCGGGGTCGGCCACTGCGGTTGGCGCAGCCACAATCACCACCGAACTGACCCGCTGCGCCGCCATTTGCTGGGCAATCTGAAAGATGGATGCCTCAGGAGTTGCCGATACAACGGTGGTGGTCATCACCTCTTCCACCAGTCGCAGCCGCAACAAGTCAATGGGGCGGGAACTCTGCCGCAGGGTTTCATGGGTCAACAACCCCAACAAACACTGGTTTTGATCCAACACGGGCAAATGGCGAATCCGGTGCCGCTGCAATAGCCGGATTGGAGTAAAGAAGTCGTTTAGATCGGTATCTTGGATGGTGACGACCGGAGTTGCCATCACCGCTTGCATGGTTAACTGACTAATCGGTTGCTCTTGCGCCGTTAAGCGCACCACATCCCGCTCGGTGAAGATGCCCACCACCCGTCCCCGATCCATCACCACCACACAACTCGCCCGCGCATCTAAATGCACTGAGTTTAAATGCGCCACCGTAGATGCCCCTGGTTGCACCAACACTGAGAGATCAGCCGGATCGGCCACATCTGCAACGGGTTGGCTCTGGATCGTGTTACAAGACGATCGCGCCTGACTCATTTGGGCGATCGCATCCAGCACGGGTGTATCCAGAAAGGCAATCAGCGGATCACTCACCATCGCTGCGGCTAAATCGGGCATGGAAAGGGGATTATGAAACGAGGTGGAAGGAGACAGCATGGATGCGGGAAGAGTGAAAAGTGGCGATGCTGAGATCTATACACCGGGATTTAGATGCCAGGTATACCGAGATCTTCTCTAGCAGTAATCTCTCTAGCAGTGATCTATATAAGCAGTTAACCCAATATCGATCGCCCAGCACCTAGAGACTGTCTTTAAAAGTTGATTTTTGGTGATTTTTCATACGCCCGGCGCACCAAAAATCAACCGTCTCGGTAACTGTTCACAGTCCCCCATGGGAAACGTGTGGCGGACTACGCCCGCTTGTTACTTCCCTGACAGGGAGTGAACGGTTACCCGGTGTTGCTGAATAGCAGGATGAATTGAAACGAAGTTTCAATTCATCCTGCTCTTAGCTCATCCCTAAATTCAGCAACGCTGCCTAGGGCTA
This sequence comes from uncultured bacterium, assembly GCA_964550475.1. Taxonomy (GTDB): domain Bacteria; phylum Cyanobacteriota; class Cyanobacteriia; order CAIUCS01; family CAIUCS01; genus CAIUCS01. The sequence goes on along the minus strand of CAZJZR010000140.1, from coordinate 1,162 downwards.
CGCTAGTGTTCTGATAGCCGCAATTTTAATCGCCATGCCCCTAATGGCAAGATCCTAATGGCAAGATCTCAATGGCAAGATGCGCCCCTTTGCAAACAGTCTCTACGCAACATAGGACTGGGTCAGGCCAATAATCTGCTCAAATTCAAAATAATGGGCAAGGTATTCCAAACTTAACCGGACTTCCGAATGCTCAGGGGGAATCTGTTCAATTAATGTCAGGACTTCTTTATCGTCACAGGCAAGAGCGGCTTGGTGCAGCATCTGCACCCACTCGATGGGCATGACCTTAAACGCATCGGATCTGATCACTGAGACAGGAGAATCGTCTCGGCCAACGTAGGTGTCAGCGTAAATATAAGACCAGCCTAGATGTTCTGCCAACTTATCAAATAAGTCATTGACCCGATAGGGCTTACTGAGGAAATCATTACAGCCCACATCTAAGGCTTGTTGGGCATCGCCGGGGGTGGCTTGGGCGGTGAGAGCGATGATGACGGTGGGAGAGGGAGTGGGTGGGTGGGGGAGTGGGAGAGTGGGTGGGGTAGGCTCTGGGTGGGGACGGGCTTGATTTTGGGTTTGGCGTTCCATGGTGCGGATGATCTGGGTGGCTTCGTAGCCATCGAGCATCGGCATTCGCAAATCCATCCAGATCAGGTGCGGTTGCCACTGTTGCCAGAGGGCGATCGCGTCGGCTCCATTGCTGGCTTCCCGTAACTCCACCCCCAACGGTTCTAGCAAATTGAGCAGCAAGCGGCGATTGTCGGGTTCGTCGTCTACGATCAACAGGCGGTAATGGGGTTGGTTGGCAGCGAGACCAATGATCTGGCGATCGCGGCGTTGAGGCTGGATCTGCGTAGCCTCACTCAGTTTGAACGGGACGGCAAATTCAAACGTGCTGCCTTCACCGAGTTGACTGGTTACGGTGAGTTGTCCACCCAATAACCGGACTAACCGACGACTAATGGCCAAGCCGAGACCTGTGCCATCCTGCGATCGCGTCCCATGTACCGTTTGGGCGAAGGGCTGGAAGATCTGCTCCAACTCCGTAGCGGGAATGCCAATGCCTGTGTCGATCACTTGGCAGTGGAGGAGGGGAGTGGGAGTGAGTGGGGGAGTGGGTGGGTGGGTGAGTGAGTGAGTGAGTGAGTGAGGGCGTGAG